>DATFMK010000627.1:0-2061 GCA_035267005.1 Balneolales bacterium | reverse complement strand
AATTTACGACTCTTTTTTCTTCCATCCGCATATCTATCAAGAATTTTCTTAGCCTGTGGTACCACGGCTACGGTTTGTTGTTGACCGGTCTTTTGCATGCGATACCGGATATGTTCCCCTTCAATATTCCCCCATTTCAGTAAAGCCACATCGGAATAACGCATTCCGCAGGCAAAGATACTGAATAAGAAGGTGTCTTTGGCAATCTCTTCCACAGAACCTTCTTCCACTTTTAACTTAATAAGGGACATAATTTCTTTTTCATTTAATTTTACCCGTTCTACTTTGGGCTGTTTGAGCTTCATTACAAAAAAAGGATTGTTGGCTTGTGGAAACCGACCTTCCCGGATGGCTTCGTACAAAATGGCTCGAATACATCTCAAATTGGAGTGAATAGTATTTTGACTATTTCCTTTCCTCAGGGCCATCCATTCCGCATACTCCTGAAGCCAGGAAACGGTGATGGACTTAAATCGCAGCCGTCCCCCGCTGTATTTTTCCAACTTCTTTACTATGGTCTTATACCGGTCCCCGGTACGCAGGTTTTGATGTCTTTTCCGTTGGGTGAATACTTTGGCATAGGCAATGAAATCCTCATTCAAATCATGGCTTTGGGTTCGTTTCTTTATGATATCCACACTCGCATATTTGCCATCGGCCCGTAATTTATATTCCTCTCCTCTGGCTTCCCGGATCTGGGTTTCAATGATCTTATTCATGGCATCATAATCATAATAATCGTTCTTCCGCACGCAGCCGAGTCGCTTATTCCAAAACGATGGCCTTATCTTAAGACCGGTAGTCATGTATCGGGTACGATCCGCATCACTAATCCTAACAAAAATAGGAACTTCTCCCCTGATGTTTTTTTTGGGTCTGGTTACTGCTTTTATCTTTGACATTGTTGTAGTCCGTTTTACAGTTGTGTTACATAATAGGATCACCATTTTTAGGTACAAGAATAAGTACAGATTTTGGGTGACTTAACTTAATTTACGTAGATTCACCCAAACTCGAAATACCATAAGTAATTATATATTGGTTAGTTACGGTTCATTATGATTCATTAAAATTCACCAAAACCAAACCGGCGGGATCACTTTTCAATTAACATGGAGCAGTAAGCAGTCATCAGTTTTTCGTTGGGTGGCTTTGGGTTAGGGAGATTTGCTTATTAAGGTTTGCGATAGTTATCTGGGATTTTGATAAAACTTTGATTCCCGATTACATGCAAAAACCACTATTTGAGCATTATCATATAGATGAAAGATAATTTGGAAAGTAGTGAGCAATCGTCTCAAAGAACAGTAGATGCAAGACAAGTATGATGGATTTGTATCCTTTATATGCAGATTATTAAAGTCATAGGAATCGTCTAACTATGCTTATTATATAGATTGAGTTTAAACTTAATTTCTTTTTATTTAATGAAGTTGTTAGATTAGTCACCATATTATCATACAATGTTATCAGGAAAAGCATAATTTAATTTGCAGGATAATATTAATTGATAATATGTAAATCTGGCACTATGGAGGAATTTATAAATATTATCATTCATTTATACCTACATAACAAACGCCGGTAAATAGTCGGTTATAAGTCTTAACTCCAAAAAGGGCAATTCATTCATGGAAACGAACTTATGGGATTTTCTAGGTTTAGCTGACAGAGAGACTCTCTTATCTGGTTTAATTGGTTGGTTTTTAAACCCTAGGGGCGAGCATGGACTAGGAGATTCGTTTTTAAATAAAATAATCAGAAGGTCTGGTATCAAAATTGATCACATCTCTGAGCCCAAAATTGAAGTTGAAAAAAAAGTAAGAAACGGACGTCGGTTTGATATCTTATTAAGTGATGGGGAAAAATCAAAAATCGCGTTTGAAGTAAAATGTAAGACAGAAGGATCTGCCGAACAACTCATAAATTATCAGAACATTGCACCAAATATTGTTATTGTTAGAATAGGATTTGGAGAATGGAATTGGAATTATCCTGAATTAAGTGAAAAACAACGAAAATTTTTTCCTTTGATTCGATTCAAGGATATAGCTTCTATAT
>DATFMK010000626.1:0-5520 GCA_035267005.1 Balneolales bacterium | reverse complement strand
CAGAATAATCTAATTTATCAGTTACGTTTTATTAAGTAGATAGATATAAGCTTAAGCGAACCTCACGTTATATTAGAAACAGTAGCCTATTTTTGGTAAAGCTTAGATGGGATTTTAGGATTAAATTGAAAATCCAGGATTATCCCGAAAGACATTGAATATTTCCAGTATTTTAAAACTTCAAGAGTTGTATATATTAATTTACATAACTGTCCAAAACCCCAAAATGTCGCAAGCTTGCAACTTGGGACCGTTTCGGAAGATAAAATAGCGCATACCCCATCATAAACTATAAACCATTTTTATTTACGAACAAGGATCAAAGATTTGGGATTTTGGATCTGTTTTTAAAGCCTCAAAACATTTCAATGTCGTCGGTGGTCAGTCGTCCATCGTCCAAAAATCAAACCCATTTTGCCTTAAGCTGATCAATCACATATTGATAATCTTCCTGCTTATTCATATTGAAATACAGATCGCTGTTGTAAAACGGAAGAGTTTCGGCGTCGATGATTTCGGCATCAATCTCACGTACAAGTTGCAGCACTTTGCAGCCACGTTTTTTCTGATCCGGATTTCTTTTTTCTTCATCCTGACGCGTTTTTAAAATGTGTTCGGCCGGTTCCAAACAAGCTTTAGAGTATTGACCGCATAATTGTTGGATGAACCCTTCGGCTTTGGCGATGGTCACCGGTTTTTGAGTAGGATAATCAATGAGATATTTAATCATTTCCGCACTCATCAGGGGCATATCGCACGAAATGAAAAAATTATGTTCTGTTGATGAATGAACCAATCCGGAGTGAATGCCGGAAAGCGGCCCCAAATGAGGATAGATATCCTGATACATCGGAATATTCAAAAACGCGTACTCTTCCGGGTCGTTTGTGATCATAATTATTTTATCAAAAAGAGAATTCATTAAATCGACCATTTTCTCAATGATGGTACGATCTCCGATTTTCAGTAAGGATTTATTTTCACCCATCCGGGTACTTTTCCCACCGGATAAAATGATTCCTGTTATATCATGATACATTCGACGTGTTCTCCTTTCCTTGGATTCCTTCGTTCTTCTTCAATAATAATCAAACAATTCGATTTTCCCATTTCGGCCAGATTACCGGATGATTGTGATCCCATTTTTCGAACCTGAAATGTTCCATTTTTATCATTATAAGTATAAATACCCCGCATAAAATGACGTTTACCATCTTTTTTGGATAGATCATCCATCAGAACTCCGGTAAATCTTTTTAAGTCGCTGGAGCCTAACAATTCATCTACATTTTGCTGGATATAAAGGATGAAATTCACCAAACTCGAAACGGGATTTCCCGGCAGACCAAATACTAAGGTAGTGTGACCATTCTTTTCATAAGTTCCAAATAACGTCGGCTTTCCCGGTTTGATGAATACTCCATGGAATTGGATATTAATTCCCAGTTTTTCGTGAATCTCTTTTACATAATCATATTTCCCAACGGAGACGCCACCGGTCGTAATCAGGATATCGATTTTGTTTTCCAGGGCATTTTTCATCCGGTCGTAGATCAGCTTTTTATCATCCCGGGCGATTCCCAGATTCACCGGTTCCATCCCCATTCCCTTCACCGCGGCCAATAATGAATAGAGATTAGAACAGCGGATTTTATCGACTTGGGGCTTTTCGTCGATATCCACCAATTCGTCTCCGGTGGCTAATATTCCGATTTTCAATGGCTTATAAACTTGTACCGACGTTTTCCCACAGGAAGCGGCTACGGCTATATGGTGCGATTGAAGCCGCGTATTTTTTTCAAGAGCGATCTTCCCTTTTTCCAGGTCCTGACCTTGACTGCGGACATTCATTCCTTCCACAAAACGAACCCCGTCTTTTAATTCCGCCTGATGATCGTCGGCGTCGATATCTTCGATGGGAATCACCGTATCACAACCCGGCGGAAGCATACTGCCGGTCATGATGTTAACGGCACTCTCTTCATCTATCTCAAATTCACTGAATTTACCGGCCGGTATTTCACCAATGACTTTCCACTTTTTAATAGAGGGATTCATTTTGATGGCAATACCGTCCATCGCCGAATTATCAAAAGGCGGGAGATTGATATCGGAATAGATATCTTCCCCAAGTATTCGCCCAACCGAATCGAGCAAATCGAATTCTTCGGTTTGAAGATTAAGGCTCTTAAATGCTTTTTGAGTGATTTTTAATGCTTCGTTGTAACTAATCATGTTCTGGATGCCGGATGCAAGATGCAGGATACCGGATTGTTTCGTGGTTGAATGTTTCATAGAACGCGGACAACACGGACGACGCGGATTTTCGCGGACTTTTATTTCTTCGCTCTATAGTCGCCGCTTTTGCCGCCGGTTTTTGTTAGTAATTTGATGTTGGTTATTTGGATCGATTTATCTAGGGCTTTGCACATATCGTAGACGGTCAGTGCTGCGGTGGATACGGCGGTGAGGGCTTCCATTTCCACACCTGTTTTAGCGGTGGTTTTGGCGAAGGATGTGATCTCTACGATTTGTTTTTTATCGTTCAACTTCAGATCGACATCCACTTTAGTGATGAAGATATTATGGCATAGCGGAATGAGTTCGGAGGTCTTTTTGGCCGCTTGTATCCCGGCATATTTCGAGATGGAAAGGACATCGCCTTTCTCAATATCATTTTCTTTGATTTTCCTGAAAACCTTTTCGGAAACGATGACTTCACCATAGGCCGTGGCCGTTCGCAAGCTTTCTTTTTTGGATGAAACGTCCACCATCTTGGCTTTGCCTGCCGAATCAATATGACTCAGTTTATCCATCTAACCACCAATATTCCACATGTTATTATTTGCATTCATCAACTCGCCAACTTCAGGGTGCGCCTTTCTTTTGAATTGTAGCGTATTTTCAATGAATTCACAAATATCATCATCGGAATAATGCGTGCTTAATAACTCTTTAAGGTCCAACTCATTTTGTCCGTTCGAGAACAGGCATAATCTCATCTTCCCTTTCGCATCGATACGCAGCCGGTTACACGTGCTGCAAAAAGGTCTGGATATCGAACTGATGAAACTGACTTTCCCACGATGCCCTGCTATTTGGAAATCATGAGCCACATTATGCATCCCATCGGGTAATTCAATCAAAGGATATTGGCTTTCAATAATATTCCTGATTTCTTCGGAGCTGATGAACCCATCCTGTTTCCATTGATTACTGCCGAATGGCATAAATTCGATAAACCGGATATTCAACGAAGTATCTTTCACAAAATCCACGAAATCGATGAGTTCATCATCATTCAGATTTTTCATGACCACGACGTTGATTTTGAGTGGATTAAAACCTATTTCAGATGCTTTTTTGATGGACCGAATGACCGATTCTAAATTGTTTTTTCCTGTAATAAATGCGAAACGTTCCGATTTGAGGGAATCGATACTGATATTGAGCCGATCCAGTCCGGCTCGTTTCAGATCCGGGAGTTTATCTTCAAGAAGTGTTCCGTTAGTGGTCAAACCTGTTTCGAAGCCGTACTTTTCTTTCAACGGCTGCATCCTTTTGAAAAACTTCAGGGCGTCTTTACGTACCAAGGGTTCACCACCCGTAAAGCGGATTTTTTTGAATCCCAGTTCGCCGGTGAAGATCCGAATCAGCCGCAACAATTCATCGAACGTAAGGAGTTCATCCTGTTTTGATTTTCTGGCATGTGCATGCACAGGATTACAATACAGACAATTTAGATTACATTTATCTGTAAGTGATATCCTAAGATAATCATGAACTCTGCCATATTTATCCTTTAATATCCCCATGACGATGCTACAGGAAAGTGAATCTCCCGCTTATTCAACGATGTCATCAATCCAGCTCAAAGCTGCCATCATGGAAGGTAATCCGATAGTGGGCAGAGCGAGCAGAACGGCGTGGACCATTTCATCTTTGGTTACACCTGCTTTGAGGGCTTTGCGTACATGGGAATGGAAGCCACCTTCTAAACGGGCACCCGCGGAAATACTTAATTTGATCAATGCGCGTGTTTTTTCATCTAACGGACCGGCCGCATGAACAGCGTCACCAAGGGCTTGATAGGCTTCAGCGACATCAGGGTAATCTTCCTGAAATTTTTTAAATCTTTTAGGAATGGGCATCTCTCTAAATAATTTTGATTAATAGTTATATAGTAATTTCTCTTCCAATTTTAACTCCAAATCTTATAAAAATCAAAAAAGATTATGGAACGCGGACGACACGGACGACGCGGATTTTCACGGACTATATTTAGAAATAATTTAGTGGTTTTAAAAATGTAAGGAATCGTACAATTTCGAATCCTTTTAAGTACGATATCTATATTTTTAACAACTAATTATTTTTTATTTGGAGGACCATATGATACATAGGGAATTGACATCTAAAATTATAAAGGCTTTTTATCGGGTCAATGACAGACTGGGTTATGGGTTTCTGGAAAAAGTTTATGAGAATGCTATGTTTATTGAGCTAAGAGAAAAAGGTCTTCAAGTGGAGAAACAGAAAAATATCAAAGTTTATTATAAAGGACATGAAGTTGGAGACTATTATGCAGATTTAATTATTAATAATCTTGTTATTGTTGAGCTTAAAGCAGCCGAAATTTTATCTAAAGAACATGAAGTACAATTAATAAATTATCTTAGATCAACCAAAATAGAAATTGGCTTGCTATTAAATTTTGGTAAAAAAGCAGATTTCAAGCGAAAGATTTTCACTAATAATTATTAAAGTCCGTGAAAATCCGCGTCGTCCGTGTCGTCCGCGTTCCATTTTTTAATTCCATTTTGGTATGAGGCATTTGGCACTTGGGTTGGGCATTATTCCGGTGTTTAGGTATTGTTGCATGGGTTGGGAGGTGCCTTGGTGACAGGTGAGGCAGGCGCCTGCGGTTAGGATTTTTTTCTGCTCTTCCACATTAAACGGACGTACATTTGTTCGCGTGGCCATATCTTTCGACCGTGTTTTCAGGAAACCGATCCACGCATCTTCCGGTAGATTGTCATATTTGATGAGTGGAAAACGTGGTGTGAAAACCCATTTCCCGAATTTGCCTTTCTTCACATATTCCAGCTTGCCCCTTCCATATCCCAGAGCCACCGGATTATTATGACACGATTTACAGGAACGTCCCCCTTTCATGATAGTATGCGGCGAAGCAGGGGCGTAAAATCGTCTGAATATCGTATTTTTATCAACCAGTGATATGGGATTCAATCCCTTCTTGTGAATCGTAAGGATCATCCCGGGAATAAACGTATCCACGATATCCTTCACACTATCATCCGGCTCTTTGACTATTCGTATTCCCAAAGTCGGAGCTTCGGAAATGTAGTTAGAAGCCGTTTCCTGCCAATCTCCTTTGGTCTCTTTTTCGGCCAATAAATCAAAGCCGGTCTGATTAGGCTTGTATTCGGTATGGCAGCTGACACATTGCGTTGCCCAGGATGTATGACAACTTTTACAGGAAAGTTCCTGATGCGCCAA
>DATFMK010000625.1:0-2013 GCA_035267005.1 Balneolales bacterium | reverse complement strand
GTAGTGGATATGGCACTTAAAATGAGTGATATCCGTGCATTGGTTAGATTTCTCTTCTGTATCTCATAATTTCGTTTCAAATTAAGATCCTCGTAGGGTACCCGGTCCACAAAGATGATATCACCGGATTGAATGTGCGTTTGATTGGGTTTATACCAGGATTTACTCCCCGCTTTGATTACAAATACGCGCTCCGGATTAGCGGCAATTGTGAATCCACCAGCATCTTTGACATATTCCTGTGCGGATAAAGATGTCTTATAATCGTAATAACCCGGATTATCCACTTGTCCCATCACATAGACCGTGTGATCATTGCGGGGGATGAACAGTTTATCGCCATCATATATTTTTACTTTTTTCAATTGTGCCGGATCGCTCAGATCAACATAAACTTCATTTTTATCCAGTTTGGTTTCCAACTGAAGATATTTTAATCCCTGATCGGTTTGGTCGGATGTTCGCTGCAATTCTTCCTTATTAAATCCGGCTGTAGAAGGCATATTACGAATCGACGGTTTGTGTCTGATCAGATATGCAGCCTGTGGAAGGGCGTCGTTGGCTAAGCCCCCAGCCATGTTTAAGAGATCAAAAGCGGTTGTTTTTCCCTCAATAATCGGGAAGTTCCCAGGAGAGTTCGCTTCCCCATACACCCATGCTGAGTACGTTGAGGTCCGTGTACCAGTATAAGGAATAACAACACGGTCATTAGGCTGTAGCCGAAAATCCTGAAATGCATTATCAGATCGAGAGATATCCATCTTTTTGATGGATATGGGAAGAGGTCGATAAACGAACGCTTGTGATGAGTCCGCACTATTGGTAAATCCGCCTGCAATAGCAATAAGTTCGGAAATGGTATCACCCCGTTTATATTCCATCTTAATAGGTGCATTAACCGCCCCTGAAATACTGACCTGGGGAGACGTTTCCAAAATCTTTTTTATGCTGATGACATCGCCATTATGAACATATGGATCAGCTTTCAGATCACCGGCTTTAAAATATGCCATTAGATCGGCATGTTCTGTTTCGTGATTATCCGACTCGATGGAAATATTTCGAAGGGAAACCTGCTCTTTACTTAGAGTATGGGCATTATAAACTTTGCTGTTGGGATTATTACTACTGCTTTTCCCATAAAGCGAATTAAAGATAGCCTGATCGACACGTGTTTGTGCAGGAACAATATATTTCCCGGGATAGGGAACATCGCCGGTTACATGGATGGTGATATTTCGTGGTTTGTCGAGTGAGACTAAAACTCTTGTTTCCTTATAATTCTGTTTGAAAGCTTTTTTGATTTTTTGTTCCGCTTGCTTTAAAGTCAGATTCTTAACGTTAATTTGTCCGACCGTGGGAAGGATAATATCTCCTTCAGGATTTACAACAATTCCCCGCATCGACATTGTAATGGCTCCATGTAAATCGACGGATAACATGTCTTCAGGTCCCAGCTGATAGGTATCTGCGTCGATATAGCCTTCTTGTGGATTGCTATTTTTAGCCATTTCAAGGCCAATCTGATCCAGGTAATAATAGTTGTACAGATTATTATTGGATCCGGTATTGAAATTAAATTTCATATTTTCCCGGTTCCCATTGCCATTATTTTCATTCTGATTATTGTTTTGAGCCATCAAACGGGTGCTTCCCAACAAACAGAAAATGAACAAAAAAGCAAAAGAGACGAAAGCTCTGAATATTTTTGAAATGGTCTTCTGATTCATGTAAAGTGCTATTCGGATTCCAAAATACGTATTCCCCTTGGGTCCACTATGATAAGTAAAATACGGAATAATCTTTCCAGCAAATAAAATAAATATTCTTAATTACTCAAGAATAGCTATATATATCCAATATAGACAGAAAATTCCGAATCAAATAAAGGCTTAAGGGAATCGTATTTTATACAATATTGAAGAGAATAATAAATTAGGATAACTGAATATTAACGTGAGGTTCGTTTAAGCTTATAATCTATCCTCCTACTAATAAAAGTTGCTGTTAAAT
>DATFMK010000624.1:0-4127 GCA_035267005.1 Balneolales bacterium | reverse complement strand
AAAGCTTTGCTTGACGAGATAAACAGCTTCATTGAAGACATTCGAAAAATAAAAAAGAATTTTTAAATAAAGCAACCATTCACAAAAAGGGCGAGTTTTCCAATATAGTTATACCAAAGAGGTTGTAAAGTGATACTTGTTATCGGTGAAATTTTATTCGATGTATTTGAAAAAGAGAAGCGGCTTGGCGGGGCCCCGTTTAATTTTGCATTTCATCTCAAAAATTTCGGATTGCCGGTGCGCTATATTTCACGCATTGGAAACGATACCCATGGAAAAGAGATTTTAAACATGTTAGAGCGGCATCATTTTAACATCGATGACATCCAAATTGATGACAAACATGATACCGGCACGGTCATTGTTCAACTCAGCTCATCAGGTAATCCAACTTTTCACATCAAACCCAAAGTGGCTTATGATTATATCAATTATCTTCCAAAAGAGCATTCATCGCTCATTGATACGGCTGACTTTATTTATTTTGGGACGTTGGTGCAAAGAAGCAAACAGGGATTCGAGAACATTCAAAAGTTCATGGATCTTCGACGCTCTGATGCCATTTGCTTTTATGATATCAATTTAAGGCCGGACTGTTATTCTGACAAAGTGATCCTCACCTCCCTTGAACACGCTGATATACTGAAACTTAATACACAAGAACTTGATGAATGTAAGAGAATCTTTCGATTTTCAAAAGATAACGATGCCTATATTCACTTTTTAATGGATCAATACGCATTGAAATTTGTCGCAATAACCCGGGGAGACAAGGGAAGCGAATTATACACTAAAGACGGTAACTTCCACGCAAAAACAAACCGTGTTTCGTCGATCGTCGATACTGTGGGCGCAGGAGATGCCTATTCTTCAATGCTAGCCATTGGAATTATAAAAGGATGGGAAACTGAAAAAATGTTATCCATGGCATCTATGTTTGCATCACGCATTTGTGAAATTAGAGGCGCCATTCCCGAGTCCCAGGAGTTTTATGAACCTATTAAGGAAATGATTGAAAATGGAGGATAACATGACTTCCAAAGGTTTTTACATCCAAATGTTCAGCATTCATGGTTTGCTGCGATCCGGAAATATGGAACTGGGCCGTGATGCAGATACCGGAGGTCAAATCAAATATGTTATTGAATTGGCAAATGCCATCAGTCAACGAGAAGAAGTGAGACAGGTCGAATTGTTTACGCGATTGATTTCTGATAGGGCCGTATCCAGCGATTACGCCAAACCGGTTGAACATGTGAACGACAAATTCAAAATAGTCAGAATTCAATGTGGTGGACGGAAATACAGGCGAAAAGAACTTCTATGGCCACACTTGGATGAATTTGTCGATAAAACCATTAAATACATTAAGCAACAGAAAATGATACCCGATATTGTACACGGTCATTATCCCGATGCGGGATATGTGGCCATGCAGTTGTCGGAGATTTTTGGAATTCCGTTGATTTATACTGGCCATTCCCTTGGCCGTTCAAAGCTGCACAGCTTATTGAATGACGGTATGAAAGAACCGGATATTATAAAGAAGTACAAGATCGATTACCGCATACAAATTGAGGAAGAGATATTAAAACACGCAGACCTAATTGTTACCAGCACCAGCAATGAAATTAAGGAACAATATGGCCAATATGAAAACAAAGACGTACCACAATTTAAGGTCATTCCTCCGGGATTGGATGTCGAAACATTTTATCCTTTTTATCATGACATGTTGTCTGAAACCGAAAAAGATGAGTCCGAAAAGTATGCCCAGGCCTCAGTTCTTGAAGAACTCAACCGATTTTTCATGCATCCGGATCGTCCGTTGATTCTGTCTCTGTGCCGGCCCGACAAACGCAAAAATATTGCCGGTTTAATCACAGCATACGGCGAAGATTTAGAGCTTCAATCTATGGCCAACTTGGCTATTTTCGCAGGGATTCGTAAAGACATTTCCAAAATGGAAGATAATGAACGCGATGTTCTGACAGAAATCCTCTTGCTGATGGACAAATACGATCTTTATGGAAAAATCGCTATTCCCAAAAAACACGACTTTGAGTTTGAAGTGCCAGAACTATACCGAATTGTGGGTGATAAACGAGGCGTGTTTGTCAACTCTGCGCTTAACGAGCCATTCGGCCTTTCTCTAATTGAGGCAGCCGCCTGCGGTGTGCCAATCGTTGCGCCTAATGACGGAGGACCACTGGATATCATTAAAAACTGTGAATGTGGGCTTCTCGTTGATACAACCGAAACGGGCGAAATAGGAAGCGCCATCAAACAGATCATCACCGATAGCGAAAAGTGGAAACAGTATTCTAAATCTGGAATAATGAACATACGAAAGCACTACACCTGGGAAACCCATGCAAAGACCTATGTAAAAGAAATTAAGCATGTCGTTGAGAGCCTTGATACGGAAAAGATGAAGTTCGCTGTTCCATCAGATCCCATTGGCAGACGTTTGGCTAAACTAAACTATTTTATTATTACGGATATCGATAATACATTGATTGGCGAACAGAATGACCATTTGGACGAATTGCTGGATTTATTAAAAAAGCATCGAGAAATCATCGGTTTTGGTGTAGCCACCGGACGGACAATTGATTCAACTAAAGCATATCTTGAAAAACACGGCGTTTATTCTCCAGACATTATTATATCATCTGTAGGAGCTGAAATTTACTATGGAAAAAACATTCATTATGCTAAAGGTTGGGATACCCATATATCGGCCAAATGGGATAGAGAAAAGATTGTCAACACACTTGCGGAACTTCCATTCTTGACCTATCAGGAGGAAGCAACCCAACGTCAATTTAAAGTCAGCTACAACATGCAGCCGGGCAAAGATAGGCTTCCGAAAATTCATGAGGTGCTTCTTCGCAGTAAATGTCGCTACATGCTCATCTATTCTCACGACAAATATATTGACATCCTTCCTTATCGGGGATCAAAAGGAAAAGCATTGCGTTATCTCAGTTACAAATGGGAAATCCCTTTAAATAACTTCCTTGTGTGTGGAGATTCACGCAATGACGAAGAAATGCTCCGGGGAGATCCGCTTGGCGCCGTTGTCGGGAACTACAGCCCTGAGCTCGCAAAACTTAAAGGGCAACGAAACATCTATTTTGCAAAGCAAAAATATGCCGGTGGTATTTTAGAGGCCATTGGACATTATAAATTTTTAGAAAAAGCACAATATAAGGCAGACAAATGATGAAGAATTTATTGGGATCAATTATCAGAAAAAACGAGCACAAAGACTTCAAGGAACTCATCTCCTTTATAACGAATCAACACCAAAATATATATTTAAGAAAGATAAGGCATTGCTTTTTTAGTGCGAACCAAGCGAAAATTGCGAATTGTGTATCGGCTTCATCTCTATCCCAACATATTGAGCCATTAATTAAACGGAACCAATACCCAACCTAATAACGGAAGGGGGGTTTATTGTAAACATTGATTTTTTGACGTGGAATTGAGCATTTGGGCAAATTCGGGCATACCTCACCGGTTTGCCCGAGGCTGGATTTTTTAAAGGTAGGTTTCAATCGGATAATCAGCATCAATTATGTAATCATCCGCGCAGGGCGATGCGGATTCATCATAGATAATAAAGGCTTCAGCTGGCGGGCCATGAGATCGCGGCGGCGGTTTGCGTTTGATCCGCCACAAGCCCAGGTGTTTGAGGATCTTTTTGACGAGTTGTTCATCCTCGATGAACGCGATAATCCGCATAGAGCCCGAGCACTTAGAGCACACCAATGGATTAACATTATAGATTTTTTGTATCAGGCGCGCCCAGTTCTTACGGAATTCTTTGGATGAAACCTCAGATTCAATCAACGCCGGGAGCGCATCATCGGTGCCGGTTTTTTTGCGTAATCCTTAGATAAAGATCAGTTCGTTAACTTATCCAATAATTTCTATGTGAGAATCTGTGTGAGAAAAACTTTCCAAAATCTGCTAAAATTGGAAAAAATCGGAAAAAGTGTGGAAAATTATATATTACAAATTCAATCGATTATAATAATTTGAGGAGGTTGGGAAACCCGGAGGTGGTTACTGAAAATCCCCGTGTTGACAGTTCGATTCTTCTGCCCCTCGGCACC
>DATFMK010000623.1:0-6275 GCA_035267005.1 Balneolales bacterium | reverse complement strand
AAATTCTAAAGAGGTCAACATCACCAATGTTCAGTTATTAGCTATAAATAACCAAAACAAACAACGGCATGGTTATTTACCGGTTACAACGTATTCCGTGCCGGGGAAACTCGATACTTTGAAATTTGAATTTCAGGTGATGAAACCGACATCCGATAAAAGAGTCGATGTCGATATGAAATTAATTAAATTCAAATCGGATACGATGCCTGCCCGGGAAATGTACGCACCGAATCCAAGTCCATCTACGCTGCCTTACAAAGGTATTGATTACGACAGCCGCACGATTGTCCAGACACAAAAACGTATTCTGACAGCTGATGAACAGGGAAGTATTCTGATACAGTATCAGACGCTACGTCCCAACCGTGGTAATTATCGATTTGATGTAACGCTTCAGGGAAATGGCATCGACAGTAAGAAAAATTTCAAAGCTCGTGACTTTAGTGTGATGAGCCAAGATTATCCGAATATCCGAACTCCTCGGGAATTGGCGGCTCCGCTTGTATACCTGATGAGCAGAAAAAAATACAAGAAAATGATGGCCATTCAGAATCAGGATTCTTTGAAAGAAGCCGTAGATTCATTTTGGTTGGGGCATTTAAAAAGTAAGGAAAAAGCTAAAAAGGTCATTCAGTTATATTACCAACGAGTGGAAGAAGCCAATAAGCAGTTTTCAAACTATAAAGAAGGCTGGAAAACCGATCCGGGTATGATCTATATCTTATTCGGTCCTCCCTGGTATGTAGACACCTCGCTTGATCATATGCATTGGACCTATGGCTACGATCGCTACGATCCGGCTCGGAATTTCGAATTTATTGAGACGAAAATTCCCAGTAAGTATTATCCGTTCCACAATTATATCCTGCAGCGACAGAATCACTATTTCAACATTAATTATCAGGTCGTACAGGATTGGTTGAGCGGCTATGTCTTAACGCATGATTTGTATTGATTGGACGATAGACGATTGACGACTGACTACCGAGGCTGTGAAAAAATAATACTACAAGCGACAAGGCACCTTAATTTTTGAATTATTTTTGAATTTTGTCGAAGAGCCTCTCTCCCTGTCGCGGATTTATCCGGGAAATGTATCATTGTTCATTCCAACGAGACCAGGCAGGTTTTTAAAAACCTGCCTGGTCTTTTTCTTATTTTTAAAACAAATTTCAATATCAAAATTTGAAGAATCTACAGCTTTTATATATAAGGCTGTAATTTTAGACCAAAAACGAAAAGTCGTCGGTAGTCAGTCGTCCGTGGTCCAGTAATTTTTTTGAACCACGAACTTATTCTTCAATTTGATTTTTTAACGACTCGGAGACGCCTATTTAACCACAAAGTTTATGATCTTGTTCGGCACAAAGATCTCACGAACCAGTTTTCCATCATTCAGATATTTTGCGACGCCTTTTTCTTCCTTAGCAAGCCCGAGAACATAATCTTTATCTGTAGCACGATCACGTTCAACTTCAATTTCTCCCCGAACTTTACCGTTGACCTGAATGGCGTACACTTTGGTCTCTGAAATCAGGAATTCTTTTTGATATTCCGGCCAGTTCGCATAGGCAAGAGAATTTTCGTTACCGAGTTTTCTCCACAATTCCTCAGAAACATGCGGAGCGAATGGAGACAATAACAAGACAAATTCTTTCATTACACTTACCGGTTTGACATCCCACTTCAGTGCTTCATTATTGAAGATCATCAAAGCGGCAATAGCGGTATTAAATTTTAACTCATTGATATCATCCGTCACTTTTTTGATCGTCTGATGTAAAAGCTTCAATTGTTCCTTTGTCGGGTCAAGAGCTTTGACACCTGCATTTAATTGGCCAGTTTCTTCATCTATAAGCATCCGCCACACGCGTTTGAGGAAACGAAAAACGCCTTCAACACCTTGCATGCTCCATGGCTTGACCTGTTCAAGTGGTCCCATAAACATTTCATACAAACGAAGAGAATCCGCGCCGTATTCTTTTACGACATCATCGGGATTGATCACATTTCCACGCGATTTGGACATTTTGAATGAACGGGCATCCACTTCAATATCCGTTCCTTTAATGACAAAATTCTCACCTTTTTTCTCAACTTCATCCTCAGTAAGCGGGACCGGAATCAGATCACCTGGGTTATTTTCTTCCACTGAGACAAAATCTCCCTGAGCATTTTTAAAAGCCGTGTATTCCAGCTCCCCTAAAATCATTCCTTGATTGACCAGGCGCTGAAACGGTTCTTTTGTGGTAACCACTCCGCAATCATATAACACTTTATGCCAGAAACGAGCATATAAGAGGTGAAGAACCGCGTGTTCCGCACCACCGATATAGAGATCGACCGGCATCCAATAATTTTCCTTATCAGGATTTACGGGACCTTTTTTGTATTCAGGATCGATATAACGCAGATAGTACCAGCAGGAACCAGCCCATTGAGGCATGGTATTCGTTTCTCTCTTAGCCGGTTTTCCCGTTTCAGGATCCGTGGTATTTACCCATTCCTCAATTGCAGCTAATGGAGATTCGCCTGTTCCCGTAGGTTCGTAACTATCCACTTCCGGAAGTTTAACCGGTAATGTATCGTTTGACAGTGCCTTGACTTCGCCATCGACATGAATGATTGGGAAAGGTTCTCCCCAATAACGCTGACGAGAGAACAACCAGTCACGTAATTTATAATTTACACTTTTCTTTCCAAGATTGTTTTCCTCAAGCCATGTGGTGATTTTTTTCTTGGCATCAGGAACCTTCAGTCCGTTTATCGAAAAATCATCTGTTGCTGAATTTACGATTATCCCATCTTCAGAATCAGTATAGGCAGCCTTTTCAATATCTCCGCCTTCTACAACCTCAACGATGGGGATATTATACTTTTTGGCAAATTCCCAGTCACGCTCATCATGTCCCGGAACCGCCATGATCGCACCGGTTCCATAGCTCATCAGAACATAATCCGCAATCCAAATCGGGATTTTAGTCCCATTAACCGGATTAATTGCATAAGCTCCGGTAAAGACACCGGTTTTATCCTTATTAAGGTCTCCCCTGTCCAGATCCGATTTTCTGGCAGCGATTTCTTTATATTCATCAACTTCAATGCTGTGATCGTCCGTAACGATTTTTTCCACTAAAGGATGTTCGGGTGCCAACACCATATAAGTGGCTCCGAACAAAGTATCCGGACGCGTGGTAAATACTTCGATCGTTTCATCATATCCACTGACTTTAAAATTGACTTCCGCTCCTATTGATTTACCAATCCAATTACGTTGCATTTCTTTAATGGAATCCGGCCAATCGACTTCATCCAGATCTTTGAGTAAACGTTCGGCATACTCCGTAATTTTAAGCACCCACTGACGCATCGGTTTACGGATCACAGGGAATCCACCGACTTCACTCTTACCATCGATGACCTCTTCGTTAGCCAAAACCGTACCCAACTGCGGACACCAATTCACCGGAGCGTAGTCTTCATAAGCCAACCCTTTTTCATATAATCTGAGGAAGATCCACTGCGTCCATTTATAATAATCGGGATCAGTAGTGTTAATTTCACGATCCCAGTCGTAACTGAATCCAAGTGATTGCAGCTGCTTACGAAATCGCTTGATATTTTCTTCCGTCGTTACTCTCGGGTGCGTTCCCGTCTTAACCGCGTACTGTTCTGCAGGCAATCCAAAAGCATCCCAGCCGATTGGATGCAACACATTAAAACCGTTCATCCGTTTGAAACGAGCGATAATATCCGTTGCTGTATATCCTTCCGGATGACCAACGTGTAGTCCCGAACTACTGGGATACGGAAACATATCCAGGACATAAAATTTAGGTTTCGACTTGTCGGTGTCATCAGTCTTGAACGTTTTTTGATCCAGCCAAAAACGTTGCCACTTTTTCTCAATATCAGAAGGATTATATGAACTCATTCTAACTTGCGTCAGGATTTTTAATTAAAATTTTTACTTTACAGAAAAGGAAGATACGGATTTTTTTATCCTTTTTGGCAGTACTAAATTATAGAAGATTATGTAAAATCATCTTATTACCTAATGTCATCTTCTAAAAATTTTATTAGCGTTTTAAATAAAGCCATACATATCATCCATTTTTACGATAGCTTATAATATAAAAAATATTAGACCGGACAGGAATTAATAATGAAAGAGCTAAAACCCTGGTCACAGATCCAAGTCAGTTTCCTCTCAAATGACCATTTAAATGCCATTAAAAAGGAAATATTATTATTAGGTGAATTACTTGATCTCAATGAAGACCAATTTTCATTTCATCAAACGAATGATTCGTTTAAATTCAACGATTTAGAAAATGCTGATGTGTTTATCGTTCATTCTTTACCTATCAAAGATGAAGCGCTAAGAGAAAAAATTCTCGAGAGAATTACCAGACAAAACCTTCCATGCTGGATTTATAACCGGGCATTTGACGATTTTTGCCATTTTCTGGGTTCTAAAGTTAAAAAAGTAACTTCCGGCAACATCTCACTAACGCTTACCGATGAAGGAAAAAAAGATCCGGTATTCAGTATTATGCCTGATACTTTTAAAGTTTCTGACATGCATTCAGCCTGTCTGGGTAAAGAACATCCGAAATCTTGTGAGGTCTTGGTTTTGTACGACGAGCATCATCCGGCAGTGATAAAAATGAAAAGTAGGCCTGTTTACGTGTCCGCTTTTCATCCCAAAAATCATAAAGAGATTTTGATGCAATTTTTCAGGGAGTATGTTGGGTATTTGGAATATTTGGCTTAGGAATGTGAAAACTTTTTTTCACCTTAATTTCCGAAAGTTTGCGGTACAAGCTCTCCCTAACATTAGGGAGGACATTCGTTTTCAGATTTTAAAATCATACTTAAATTATTTTGGTATTGGGATTTATAAAAATACTTTTGTGACAGCCTAAAATTTGATTATCGACCTAATTAATTTTGGTCTTTAGTTTTGTTTCCAACATCCCCTTTGGTTATTGATAGGTTCATCAATCACTTATGTAAAAAAGTAATAAAGATATCCTGCCTTATTGTAATGTGGTTATGTTTTTAGTTGATTGAATAAATCGTCTTATAAAAGAACGTTGCGTAAAAATTAACATAAGGTTGACCGAATGAAATTTATAACTCCCTGGAGGTTATATAATAAGCTATACTCTTAATTTTCATTCAATTTATATTCATATGAAGAAGTTTATAGTCCTATTCTTAGTTTTCGTTTTTTGGGGATGTAAGTCCCGAAAAACCGGCAAAATCCCCAAAAACATACGGAATCTGAAAAATTTGACGGTGATTCCGGCGAATGCGAAACCGGAATATCATATTTCTTTTCAAAAAGACGGAAGCTACGGCAGTACAAAAAAAGTAATGATTGGACTAATAGGAGCTTTTAGTGTTGATGATTCAGGACGTGTCTATATTTCAGACATCCAGAAAAATACAATCGATGTATTTAATTCAAATGGAAACTATTTAACCCATATTGGCCGGAAAGGACGTGGCCCTGGTGAATTTGAAGTAGGCCCTTATTTGAAAATTGTTTCTAAAAGACTCTTTGCATATGATGCGACATCCCATAGAATTAGTATTTTCTCTTTGAATTCATTCCATCTATTACAGACCATTAATCTTAAATCAACCAATAAGATGGGTATTAAAGCACTTCATGATACCCATTTTCATCAAATCTTATTTACTAATGATAATAGGTTTTTAGTTGGTTTTGAAGGGATTATGCATGTACCCCAACACGTCCCAAAAAACATATTAGGCAGCCAGTATATACATTATTATTTAATGAATAATGATGGAAGAATTGTTACGAAGCAACTTTTTAAACTTAAGGATGCCCCTGAGCTTAAGGCAACAATTATGGGTAAAATACCATTTCAGACTAACTTTTTATTATTTAGACAACCTGTTGTCGTTATTGCAAGAAATGGGAGCATATTTGCTACAAAATCAAATTTCTTCCTGATTCGTGAATATGGACCGAATGGGAAGTACAATCATTCCATTTATTATCCATATAAGAAAGTCCCACTAACCAGCAAATCTGCCACTAATGTCGGAATTCCTGATTATGTATTGAAAAGATGGGATTCCATGGATCTTCCCAAATTCTGGCCGGTCTTGAAAAATATAATCATCGACAGCCATAACAGACTTTGGGTTTCCTCTATTGTTAAAAATATGAAAATGTATCAATGGTGGTTGTTAACTCCCACCGGTAAATTAATCGCCCGTTTCGACTGGCC
>DATFMK010000622.1:0-3512 GCA_035267005.1 Balneolales bacterium | reverse complement strand
TTTGGTTGTCGAATGCATGACCAAATCGGCACCCAATGTAAGGGGCTGTTGCAGAATGGGAGTCATCCACGTGTTATCCACACAAACCTTGACGTCATTTTGACGCGCCAATTTGCAAACATACTCGATATCAGTAATATGAAGCATCGGATTCGAAGGCGTTTCAATCCATATGAGTTTGGTTTTGGGTTTAATGGCATCGACGATTTCATCGGGTTCCCGCATATCCACAAAACTACATACCAACCCCCATTCCGACATAAATTCGGCCAATAATTTACGCGTGCCATGATACACATCGAGCGGAGCAATCACATGATCCCCTGGTTTCAATGCCTGAAATACGGACGCAATTGCAGCCATTCCGGAAGCAAATGCAACTCCCGCTTTTCCCGACTCGAGCTGCGTCAGTAAAGTTTCCAGTTGTTTCCGGTTTGGATTATCATGACGAATATAGCTGTATTTTTCTGAATCCAGTCCGCTCTCGGGATGTTCGTAAATCGTACTTGTATAAATGGGTGGAATAACCGGACGATTTTCCTCATTATTATCGGTATCCATTCCCGCATGAATAGCAAGCGTCTCAAAATGCATTTGATTCTCTTTCTAAAGTTGTTGTTATTGTTTTTTCTTTGAATTACTTGGGAAACCGGAATATTCAATTATAATCGAATGTAAGTCATTATCATTACGATCATAAAAAAGGATTTGTTAGATTTCCCAAAAGGCGAAGTAGCAGATCTGTTTTTAATGATAACAAACTCAGACTTCAATCAAAGATCCCATAATCCTTTACAAATGATATCAATTTTTAAATTATTTGACTGTTAGTATTATCTTTCTGAATCTCATTTTCTGTTGTAAATATCATTTTTCATAAAATTCAACATGTTAAACTATATTTGGGCCGGCTTAATTATCATCAGTCTTGTATTTGCTTCCGTACAGGATACGCATGATCTTATCGAAAACACGTATCACAACGGAGAGCCACAAGAAGTAACCATTCAATTTCCACGTAATTTTTCGCCGGAAAAACAGAACAGTATCTTATTTAAGACCGCCGGGATGGACTCCATGATCACTGCCCAATGGCATCAGACAAGTAAAGGTACGGAAATTATTGTTCCCGTTAGCAAAGCCCTTCCAAAACATTGGCAGACTGTAGCCGACTTATATGGCAGTAAAAAGCACGATCATCTTCGCGCTAAGGTCCGGCACGGAGCCGCGGGTCAGTCCGGAACATATCAGGTGATACTTCCTGCCGTTAAATTTGTGAAATTACGTGCCATCACAAAAGCAGCATTCAATATGGCCGATTTTGCAGTCAAACTGGCGATTGGCTTAATCGGGGTCATGGCCTTTTGGCTGGGACTGATGAGAATTGCGGATAAAAGTGGATTAATGTACAAACTTGTGAAAGTTGTGAATCCCTTTCTACACTTCTTGTTCCCTAATGTGCCTAAAGATCATCCGGCTCTGGGAGCTATCAGCTTAAACTTCGCGGCTAATATGCTTGGTCTTGGAAACGCGGCTACCCCGCTTGGCATAAAGGCAATGGAGGAACTTCAGAAACTGAATCCCCAAAAAGATACGGCGACCAATGCCATGTGTATGTTTTTAACCATCAATACCGCGAGTGTTCAGCTCGTGCCGCCGGTAACCCTTGTAGCCCTGATGGGTATTCGGATCGGTAATTTATTGATCGGTATTATTCTGGCAACCGTGACCTCACTCATCATCGGAATCATCGCTGCCAAAATTTTCGCCTTCCGTAATCCTGAAGAACAAATACCCGAATTGGAGAATTAATATGCAGACTGTATCCATATTTATCTTACCCTTATTAATTGTTCTTATTCCACTTTACGGAATCATAAAAAAGGTACCCGTTTATGAGGAATTTGTAGAAGGAGCCAAAGAAGGATTTGATATTGGCGTAACAATCATACCATACTTAGTCGCCATCTTATTCGCTATCGGGATGTTCCGGGCCAGCGGCGCCATGCATTGGATTATCAAAGGATTGGAACCTATACTTTCACTAGTCCATTTTCCTGCTCAGGTATTGCCTATGGCCATAATGCGTCCATTGACCGGAAGCGGATCGGTTGGTGTGCTTGCAGACATGATCAAGCAATATGGTGAAGGATCAATTTATGTGACCATTGCGGCTATCATGTTCGGATCTACGGAAACGACCTTTTACGTGCTTGCCGTCTATTTCGGAGCAGTTAATATCAAGAAAACACGCTACGCCGTTCAAGCCGGACTCATTGCCGATGCCGCCGGGATTATTTCCGCTGTGATTTTTGGCTATTTGTTATACGGGAAGTGATACTTGATGTCTACCATTGACGTCAAAAGGAAACTTTTTTGATTGGATTGATAATCTAATCGATAGACAGTAGACGGCGGACCGTGGCCATTTTGAAACACTTAACTGGTTCGTATCTCAAATTACTGTTCCTTTGATTTTTTGATTATCCCGGATTATTCACCAAGAAATTTTTCGCATCCTCAAAATCGAGGATCCGTTTTTCCTTTAGTGAATACGACCTAAGAAAATATGACCTATCTTGACGACAGACGACTGACCATCGACGACACAGAGCTGTTTAGATGCATAATACATGATTCCGATTTCGAACTAACGTTGATGATACGGTTCTTCAGCATAAATAATGTTTAATTAATATCAGAGCATTTCTCTGTGGTCGGTGGTCGGTGGTCATAGAATAATCTAATTTAACAGCTACTTCATAGCAGTCCAAAACGTTTTTGAGATTAAAAAATAATGCTTAATCGGTTTATTTAGGACAGATTATTTAATATCTGAACGATCAATCCCCCAATGAAATAAAACGCTCTAAAATCGTTTGGGAACAATTTTTTATTCATGGCGGTACAAAAACCGATAGCGTTCTCAGATCCGGTTTGACAAAGAGGTAGATGGACCCCACTCCGGAAAAGCATGGAGTGGAGCCCATCGATGATAGTTCCAACATTTGGATTTAAAATTTGGTACGATTCCATTTTAAAAATCGATAATGTAAGTGACATCATGATGAACATTTGTTGATGGGCTCCACCTAAAATGGTGGGGTCCATCTAAGAAAGGCTAAAAACGTCCACCCGAATTATTCACGTTAACATGAAAAGCCCAAAATAATTGGGCAATGCAATAGCTTTTTTATTAACGTTTTGGACAGATCTGCAGTTGCTTTTATTAAGTAGATAGATTATAAGCTTAAACGAACCTCACGTTAAATTAAATAACGTATAAAAAATAAACCGATCCTCGATTTTGAGGACGCTAAAAGAGCTGCGAAATTTTGCCGTGCTCTGCGTTGCTCCGAAAGCTTTCAGAGCGCCTTGATCACGACAAAATTTCTTGGTGAATAATCCGGGTTAACACTTGCTTTTTTTAACGCAACGACACAGAACATCTCAAAAATAAAACAACAGCATCTTTTCGAAGACGCCCGGATGGATGTTGGATGTACTGCATG
>DATFMK010000621.1:0-25686 GCA_035267005.1 Balneolales bacterium | reverse complement strand
TTTTACTTCTGATTGTGATGGAAACGATGCACATTTACTCAGCATATGGTCAAACACTTTTTCAAGCACATACTTTTTCTTATAGAAATCAAGGCATTCTTAAATATCGCCTGCTCAAACCTGATCATATAAAAAAAGGGAAAAAGTATCCGTTAGTATTATTTTTCCACGGATCCGGACAAAGAGGCGATGATAATTTTAGTCAACTTAAATGGGGAGTTCGACAGTTTGCCACCAAGAGAAATAGAAGAAAATATCCTGCTTTTGTAGTGGCACCTCAATGTCCGGCAAACACTCAATGGGTGGATATTAATTATGATAATTTCCCAGTCCGGCTCCCCTCCCAGCCTTCTAAATATATCGTATTATCTATTCAGCTTGTTTTACATCTGGAAAAAACACTTCCGGTTGATCCACGAAGAATTTACGTCACAGGTCTCTCAAGTGGTGGATATGCAACCTGGGCCGCTATTGAAAGAATGCCTTACTTGTTTGCCGCTGCAATTCCTGTAGCTGGCGGCGGTGATTCCCAAAAGGCTAATCTTATTGCACATTTACCAATCTGGGCTTTTCAAGGCGGACGTGATGATGAGGTTCCACCGAAATTCACTAATTCTATGATAACGGCTTTAAAAAGTGTTGGAGGTCGCCCTCGTTATACCTTTTACTCTAATTCAGGTCATTCGGAGACCTGGATAAAAGCTTATCATTCTCGTTCCCTTTACCGTTGGCTATTTCATCAAAAGAAAAAGAAATAGCACCAGAAATCTAAATCATAGATATCTAATGATTCACAAAACAACAATATTAACACAATTTATGTTTAAGGAAATTGCATATTGTCAATTTTAATAATGTTGTACGATAAAAACGATCATATGTAAACAATTTCTTTCGATTGAAAAAGAAACGCCTCGAGGTTTAGTTATCTTAAGAAAATAATGTATTTTGGTCGTCAGTGAGGTACAGAATAATAATTCTTTCTTTATATGATATGCTTTAAATACTTAGAAATTTAAAAACAATTGGCTCATTAAGTGGATATTTTTTTCATTTTGCAATTTTCCTGGAAGGTTTAAATCTTGTCATGTTCTTTAAAAATTTTATCTCTCTATCTATTTATGCAATTCTAAAAAGTAACTTTAATAAAAAACAAAACTATTAATATGAAACATTCAGACGATACACGGCTTCGTCGCGATCTTGGTATTATCGGTTTATTATTCGCTGCCGTTGGCTCTATTATTGGTTCGGGATGGCTATTCGGTGCGCTAACTGCAGCCGAAATCGCTGGTCCGGCTTCTATTATTGCCTGGGGTATCGGCGGAGTTATGATTATTTTTATCGGCCTTAGTTATGCTGAATTGGGAACTATGTTTCCGGTCTCTGGCGGTGTCGTTCGTTTCCCTCATTTTGCTTTTGGTTCTTTTACCAGTTACACTTTCGGCTGGATAACCTGGATAGCTGCAGCTTCAACAACTTCTATTGAGGTCATGGCGGCTTTGCAATACGCTAATAATTACATCCCATGGTTACAACATCTTGATAAATATGGGGATCCCATTTTAACCGGACCCGGTTTTGCCGTTGCTATTGGATTAATGGGCGTGTTTAGTTTGGTAAACGTAATCGGTATCCGTTGGTTTTCCAAACTAAACAATGTACTGGTTTGGTGGAAACTCGGCATCATTTCGCTGGTTATTATTGCTTTTCTGGTGACAGTATTTCATAGTGCACACTTCACCGATCCATCTGCCGGTGGCTTTTTACCATCCGGATGGCAGGGCGTCTTTTCTTCCATCGCAACAGCAGGTATTGTATTCTCATATCTTGGATTCCGGCAAGGAGTTGAACTCGCTGGGGAAACACATAATCCCCAAAGAAATGTACCTATCGCTATTATCGGTTCCGTCTTATTAACAGCAGTTTTATATATTGCTTTACAGATAGCTTTTATAGGAGCCTTACCGGTTCACGCTTTAGCCAAAGGCTGGGCTAATATCGGTACTACATTCACGGGCGGACTCAACGACATAGCGGCTACCTTTGGTCCCCTTGCAGCTATTGCAAGTGCCATGGGTTTAACCTGGCTGGCCGTGCTTTTATATATTGATGCGTTCATTTCTCCCGCAGATACCGCTTTGATTTATACCACCGTGACTTCTCGTATTTCATATGCTATGGGACGTAACAAAAATGCTCCCCATTCCCTTGCAAAAGTCAATGATCACGGCGTACCCTGGGTGAGCGTTATTCTCACTTTCATCGCCGGTACCATCTTTTTTCTCCCATTCCCCGGATGGAAAAAAATTGTCGGTTTTGTAACCTCCGCTACGGTATTATCCTTCGGTTCAGGTCCTTTGGCTCTCTTAGCCATGAGGCATCAATTACCCGATCAGGAACGACCATTTCGTCTTCCTTTTGTTAAAATTATAGCCTTTCTTGGATTTTTAGCAGCCAACCTGGTAGTCTTCTGGTCCGGCTGGACGACCATTTGGAAACTGATGATTGCCGTACTCATTGGTTATGTTGTACTTATTGTTCATGAAATGGTTAATAAACACAAAACACCGGATCTTGAAATTAAATCAGGTATATGGGCGATTGTTTGGTTGGTTGGCCTAACCATAATCAGCTGGCTAGGATCTTATCCGGATCTATCCAAACATGCCGGTAATCTGGGTGTAATTGGTGTTGGATGGGATGTTCTGGTTCTCGCGGCCTTTTCACTCTTCGTTGCCTGGATTGCGATTAAATATCGACTTCCGGTCGATAAAGTGGAAGCCCATTTGAAAGAGCCGGTTGTAGAAGAGCCGATAGCAGAATAGCTTATTCAGAATTATTCCGCCTGAATTTGTGATATTAAATAGTTATAAAAAGCCCGTGAATTTATCGCGGGCTTTTTATTATAAATTAATAGAAGCCTATGCAAAACCGTTCTTTTGCAAAGCCTTCTAATACACCTGCAAATTGCCTCTATATACAGAAAATGGATATCCTTTCGGATAATGATCGGGATAATAAGGTGGTACATCAGCATCGTATAATCGGTACTGTAAACGATCAGGGTCATTTATAACACCTTCACCATTGTCACGAATGTAAAATAGAAAACATTTCCAGTTTATACTCTCTGTTCCCCCGGTAATTAAACCGCCAAAAAACAGTTCATTCGATTCTTTGCCTTCTTTTACCCAGGTGACGTGACCTTTAAATGTCACATCTTCATAGATACCAATGCCCTTAAAATTAACCACACCTGTGGTATCTTTATTAACTTTTACGTTAAAGGTAACATAAAAATCCTGGGCGGGACGGTTCTTACCGCATCCTTCATCATCACCATCATCATGTTGCTCGGAATCCATATGTCCGTCATCGCAACCGACCCAATTGGCATAAAAGCCACCGGTTGCCTGTACACTATTCCGTGGATTGGCTTTAATAATATCAGATAACAGTACAGAGTCCGAATTACTAACAGCATTGTAATTGGTATTAGTTGTATCACAACCAATGAGTATTACAAGACCGACAGCCAATAACAATCGATATTTTTTTATGGATTTCATAATAATCCTCTTTAATTTTTATGAATTATAGAACTTCAGCATTAACATGTTCTACACTCAATATTTTATTGTTATTGAACAGCAGATTCTTTGTTTGGCGTGAGATTATATTTTAACGGTTACGGCCATGACCATTTCCGTTACCGCCACCACCGCCGCCATTACCACCAGGTCGGCCACTACCATTTCTTTCGGTTAGGCGAACATCTATATAAGATAGGTTATCTCCGGAATCTACACTGGCAACTCCACCATCCATTTCAGATCCGTCGTCACCATCTTCGGCTAACGGAATTATGGCAGCGGGATCATTTGTTGTTGATGGGACTATAACTGTGTTAAGATCCAAAAATGTTTTACACGTCACGTTAGGAACATTTTTATCTAATAAAAATGTAATTCTGTAATCCCCGGCACTACTAACGGTATTCGTCTTCCAATTATAGCCGTAGATTATTTTACCCTGAACATTGACTTCTGCGGAATATCCATTGGGTCCTTCATTCGTTTCCCATACACCACTATTTACTATTGGACCATCAACATCACCAGTCCATTTACTCCCATCCCATGAAACATTGGCATGATCCCGATCTGTTGTTAATTTCTGTATAATTATTTTGGCAACGCCAGAATATACGGTGGCGGAATCACTATCATAAGTTTGAGTATTCGTACCCCAAACTTCAGCTGTTCCTGATACATTGGGATCTTCTATTTGCATATAATACGCTTTCATCGCGTTAGCTTCGCCCAGATCTTTATAAAGTACAACTTCCACACGAACCTGATCTCCAACAGACCAAGATTTAGCTTCCAGATTGTCCCCCCAATCTATGGATGTAACATAAGTATCAGTATTTTCTTCAGATACCGATTGTGCTTGCCAGGTATTACCGGGATCATTCTGGACATACCATTGCTGTTCATTTAATGTAAAGCTTTGACCATCAAAAGCATCTTCACCATATGTTCCTCTGAGTGGTATTTCGACCCCATCGGACCAAATAACTGGAAATGATAACTTATTGCCAACGGTTTCAATACTTTCGCCGGGAGCTCTCCCACCACCATGTGCCGATATGCTTCTATCCGGAGTAAAAGCCGACCTATTATTGGTGGGACTATCACAGGCCCAGATCATAAACAGTGAAATCACTAATATCGATATTGTTAAGTTCCATTTTTTCATTCTAATCTCCTCTTAATGTGTAAGTTATTTTTTAATTATATCAATAAGGGATACCGGTAAGCCCAATTAACAATAGTTACAATTTAGGCGTCTTAAATCGGATTACTGCAAGTCATATTCTTTACCTATTTTCAGGTTTTGTCAGATGATTGTGTGCGGCATGCTATACATCATTTATAACCGATTTGCCACTTATGTAGTAAAATTTATGATAGATGAATGAACTCAATACATATACAGATACTTTTATGATAATATCAGACGAATATCCCTTCCTTAATGTTTCCTCTTTGTTTCACGGAACCTAAAGGATGATAATACCTTGAATTTTTGATATATATATTGTATTGAATTCAAATCCTTAAATCGAAATAAGGAAATTGTAAACCCATTAACCCCTTTTCCATTTCGACATAATCTTCATCTAATTCGAAAACATTTACATCAGAGGATCGGTAAAAATTTTATGATAATATGATTAAGATGTTTTCTAAGTGTATCCGCTTTAATAATTTGTATATAAATACAATAAAGTTACATTATTGAAAGTGTTATGCTAACTCCAAATTCAAATCAAATTTACCAACCGTGAATACTTTAATATTAATCCTTCTTTTATCGTTTACAGCACAAATAACCCCTAATCATCATTTAGAGAAGGATAAAAAAGCCGTTGAAAAAGTCGCTGATCATATTATAGCCAACACCAGTCATGGATTTATGTCCCCAAAAACGGATCAGGTATTTGCTTCATCCGGAAACATCCCGGCTAAAGTTCCCATTAAACTTATCAGTCCATACACCGGTTGGAAATATTGGAACGGAGTTATGTATATGGGAATGATTGCATTGGGGAAGACATTAAACGATCCAAAGTATCTACAATACGTATCGCATAATTTCGATTTCATATATAATAATCTTGATCATTTCAAACATCAGTTCAACTCAGGAATCCATAATGTACCGTTTTCTCAATTCTATGAATTTCATGCACTCGACAACTGTGGTGCCATGGATGCCAGTCTGATTCAGATTTATAATCAGGATCACAAACCGGAATATCGTAAGACGATCAATAGAGCTGCTGATTACATTAGTCACGGACAAAAGAGATTACAAAATGGAACGCTAGTCAGAGACCATCCCTTTAAAATGACCCTTTGGGGTGATGATCTCTACATGAGTGTCCCCTTTCTCGCCCGAATGGGTAAGTTAACCGGTAATATGAAATATTTTGATGATGCTGCTCATCAGGTTATAGAATTCCATCATTATCTTTATGATAAAAAAGAACAAATTTATTATCACGGCTGGTTCAGTGATGAACATGCTCATAGTGTAGCTCATTGGGGACGTGCCAACGGATGGATTATGATGGCACAAGTTGAATTGTTACGTTATCTCCCTAAAAATTATCCCAAGAGAGATACGCTCCTTTCTATTTTGAGACAGCAGATTAGAGGGATTGCCCGGTACCAGAGTAAATCAGGCTTATGGCATCAGCTCATTGATAAACGGGATTCTTATCTTGAGACTTCCTGCTCGGCCATGTTTGTTTATGGTATTGCTAAAGCGGTCAATGAAGGTTGGGTGGATAGCCGATATTTTCCAGTAGCTTTGCAGGGCTGGAAAGGACTGCTTACAAAAGAAACTGCCGATGGACAAATAAAAGATGTTTGTGTAGGAACCGGAATTGGTGATAATTTGAATTTCTATTATACGCGTCCCAAACGTCTCAATAATCCACACGTTTTGGGGGCTTTCCTTTTAGCGGGTTCTGAAATGATCAAACATGATGAGCAAGTTAATAATTAGCGTATATTCGACATCAGGAATTTTGGAACAGAAATCGTAAACAATCTGATGACTTTGGAAGATATACTAAAGAGACTGTGAAAAGTCATTTTAATTTTTAATGGACTTTTCAATTCGTTGAAGAGCCTCTCCCCCTTGTCTGGGATTTATTCATGGAATGAAGTGATTGAGAGTAGTTAAGCAGGGTGAAATTACGCGAAGCATTTAAATTATTTTAGGTTTCCAAACGGCAACCGTTTACGGACAGATGTATATCGTCCGATATCTCAATTTGATCATTATTTATTGATCACTGAACATTAAATTGTCCATCCATTAGAACTCTCACATGTTTAACAAAAAAATGGAGATTAGCCATTCTTTCTTGCATTATGTATTAAGCCAGGATTTATTATAACATGATGTTTTTAAAAAGAACTTGTTACGTGGTGAAAGCCAATCTTACCGCTTGTTTAATGTAGCTTGTTCTTTAACATTTTCATCTTATTTGGAGGAAGAACGATGAAAAAAACTACTATGCTATCTCTTCTGACCGCCCTCGTCTTATTGATAACCAATAATGTATGGGCACAAATCACCATCTCCCAGTCTGATCTGCAAGCTTTAGTTGGACAAACATTCGATATCAAAACCTTTACTTCTGATACCGCCAGCGATTTTACCAATTTAGTGACTCAAACAGGTACTAACCAAACATATGATTTTTCTACTATTACTTCTTTTAATCAAACGTATAGTGGAAAAATTCAATACATTTCCCTGCCTGCCAGCATTCCCGGTTCTAATTCAACGGATTTCCAAAAGGCTAACGTAGCAGTAAGTATAAATTTAGCCGGAATAGGTCAGGCATCTGACTCTACCGCTTGGATTTATGAACAATTGAAGTCGGATAGTCTGAATTTTGCCGGTATTGTATTCGTTTCTCAAAGCGATCTCAATAATGATGGTGTTTCACCTGATACGTTAACAATCGCTTATAAACCTTACTTATTAAATGCCAAACTCCCGTTGACCTATCAATCAACCTGGAAAGATACATCATCTTATGTGGTCACCTTAGGGACTTCATCAATAACAAGAACAGCATATACTGAGGTTACCGTAGATGGTTATGGTACGATAAAAACACCCAATAACACAGCTCAGTGTCTTAGATTAAAACGTACTACGAAATTATCTACAAATGTTGGCGGAATAATCTCCTCAACCACAACAGGATCCATCGATTTCATCACAAAATCGGGTTCTACAATAGCAGCCTCCATTAATTTGGATGCGAATGGGAATCCTGTTTCTGCTCAATACTCAGAAATAGGCACGAGTACTCCAATTGAGCCACCAATCACAGAAACGATTGTGAAAAATTATAAGCTCAAACAAAATTACCCTAATCCTTTTAATCCTACTACCATAATCAGTTATGATTTGGTTAAAGCAGGGAATGTAAAATTAGAAATATATAATGATATTGGCCGAAAAGTAGCCACACTTGTTAATGGTATGCAGTCTGCGGGATCACATGAAGTAACTTTCAATGCCTCCCATTTAAACAGCGGACTTTATTTCTATAAATTGGATAGTCAGAATTTTAGTCAAACAAAAAAAATGATGTTGGTTAAATAACATAACCCGGATTATTCACTTAGGAATTTTGTTGAGAACAAAATGAAGTTTACTATGTGCGTGAAACGAACACGTACTTGAATAAGCATTTTTAACATCAGCATAGAACACGGTAAAATTTCTCAACTCTTTATAGCGTCTTAAAAATTGAGGAATGAGTCCTTTTATAAGTTTGAATATTAACAATATGCTATGTATTGTTCTTCGTAGATTACGTGAATAATACTTGTTAATCTTACTACTTGGTCATTTACAATCTTTTTTAACCTGTCTTTACTATTTTTAAAGAAAAGTAACATCTTGATAAACAATCAGATACAATAATTTAGCACCTTTCAGGTTAACACAACACAGGTTATGAAAAGGCCTACACAATTTGATAATCTTGAATTAAAAGGAATTTATATTATTATGAAGTCCAATTTAAAATTCACAGCCATTCTTTTATCGATATTAACATGTACTTTTTTTATCACCAATACCAAATCATTTGCTCAAGGAGGTCATTCAAAAAGTAATACCACAGTCAAGGGGAAAACTGTTCTTAAAGTGATTAAGACCAATAACCATACTGCCATGTTTGCCAGACTATTAAAGGAATCGGGTTTTTCAAAAGTATTAACTAAAAAGGGTCCTTTTACCGTATTAGCACCTAATAATAATGCTATTAAATCAAATCTGAATGTTTCTAAACTGAAAAAGAAGCCTAATAAATTAAAAAGTTTAGTAAGACACCATCTCTATCAAGGAAACTTACCAAAGAAAAAAGTGGAGTCGGCACTTGGGGTCAAGATAGTGGGTACCAAGCAGGCCGCTAATGGAGTTGTCTATATTATTGATACTGTTGTTCGGCAGACACCCTCTAATGGATAAATAAGCTAACATTATTAGTTTTTCAACGGGCCTTTCTCAAGAGAGAAAGGCTTTTTTATTTTCCTAAAAGGGAATTACAATCTACATGACTTTTCATAGCATCGTTATTTTACCATGCTAATTGGCTATCTCTAATAGGTTTTGGTATTACACATTACTAATATTCATCTTTCAAGGGGAAAACTATTTATTCCTTTTTAACATATAGATATCTATTACTATAAAGTGTTAATCCAGATTATTCACCAAGAAATTTAATCGTGATCAAGGCGAAATTAAAAATACGCATGAAACGTACATTGGTGCGTTGATTAAGCATTTTTAAATTCAACGCAGAGCACGGCAAAATTTAGCAGCTTTTTATGCAACCTTAAATATAAGGAACGAGCTATTTTCTATATGTTCAATTATTTACAATATGATATTTAATATTTCTAATTAAATACGTGAATAATTCGAGTTAATGCAGCACGACTTGTCGGACCCGCTATAGCCGGATTATTGATTTCAGTAGTAGGTGAAGGGTGGTGATTCCTACTAAATGCCTTTGGTTATATTGCGATTATTATCTTTTTTAAAGACGGATTTTGTTCCCATTAAAAAGTAGCTATCCGAAAGAATACGATTTCAGAACTAAAATAATGTGAATAAGATATAATTATAGACTTATTCTGTTTCATATCCACGTTTGGATGATCTCTCACCCAAAAAACGGTTCGAGACGACGTCTTTGCGTGATGGTTTTAAACATGAACATCATCTTCGCCCATTCGTGTCATTTCGACTGGAGGGAAAAATCTTCAAAATAAAATTGTCATTTCAAAACGCTGATTTTAGAATTTTTTATTTCGAACTTACAATAAAATAAGGATTACAATATGTTTTTGGATTCTCCCCATCTGAATATTGTCTCTCGTATTTTTCAAAGTGGTGTTGATTTATTTTGCTTTTTAATGGGTGATTCAGTTTTAGGTGCCCTTATTGGTGATATTTATTTAATAAATCGTAATTGCGTTCTCGGCTTAGGTAAGCTAATCATAATTTCTACAATCACTTTTACTTTAGGTTTGATTGGATTTGCATATTCCCATATTGTTCTAATCTCTGTCTTATTCATTTTTTTTACCGGTTTAGGTATGATGATAGAATTAGTCGGTAGTAATACTTTATTACAAATCATCGTCGATGATAATAAAAGGGCCGTATAATGAGTCTTTACGCCATGTCATTTAGGGACGTAGCACCCATTGGTAATCTTTTAGCAGAACGCAGGCTGATCGGATTGGTGCATCCAACACATTAATTATGGGAGGAACTTTTGTCTTATAGGATTTATTTATTTTTAATAAAAAATCAGACATGCTGCTACAATTAATTCGACCCGTTTATATTAACAGAGAATTTTAACGGAAACCGTACAGGCAATTCAATTAGTAACAGCATTATCATTTGAAGAATAAGATTGACCATCTTTTCAAAAATTAACTAAATGATATAATTATTCTTAAACGTGAATTTCGATATCGACATCAAGCTATTTCTTTTATTCTATTTTCGGGTAGCAGTAATTATCATTAACTTTAAGATTGAAATATATCGTTATAATTAAATTAAATTTTAAAAAATCATGATTTCTAAGTACGATCCTTTATCACCACCCAACCCTGAAAAATGGCTTGAACTTGATGAAGCTCAACGTATGCAAATTGTAATGCAATATCACAAAAAAGCAGGGATTGAAACGCCTAATGATCAAATTCATGCACTGATTCATACCATCATTGAAAATCAAAATGCACAAAGTGATAAATATCCAGTTAAGGATGCCATTGAGCGATTAATGGATGAAGGCTTAGATCGTCATGAAGCCATACATGCTCTCGGAAGTGTACTCATTAAGCATATGATGAATAAAAATGAAGATACTGATGAAGACGAATCTAACAATGCCTATTTTGAAGATATCCGAAATTTAACCGTCCAAAAATGGAAAGAAGAATATTCCTAAATTGATTTATAATAAGGTTAGCATGTACTAATCGTTGTAACGGGACATGCTAACCATCTCCTACCTTCTTTAATCAACCAAATCATTCCCTTCATATCATTTTCAACCCTCTCAACAAAAGATTGATATAATTAATTGACCTTATCAGTCTATATTATTCATTTTATAACATTTTCTTTATATTTGATGGTTGACAGATATACTAATTTGCCTAATCAGAACTTATTACACAGCCCCGAATAAGCACTATAAGAATATTAATAACAGATATTTATGATTATGAATACACTATATCCAAAATACGATGTCATTGTTGTTGGTGGCGGACATGCCGGAAGTGAAGCAGCTGCATCAGCAGCTCGTATGGGTAGTAAAACATTATTGATTACTATGAATCTCAATACTATAGGTCAGATGTCATGTAATCCTGCTATGGGTGGAGTGGCAAAGGGGCAAATAGTTCGTGAGATCGATGCATTAGGTGGCGTTTCAGGTATCGTTTCTGATCAGGCAAGTGTACAATTTCGTATGCTTAATCTCAGTAAAGGACCGGCAATGTGGAGTCCGCGTGCTCAATGTGATCGCCGGCTTTATGCGATCAAAATGAGAGAACAATTAGAATCCATACCTAATCTCTATTTTCGACAAGATAGTGTAGTCAGCATACTTGTTAATGATCAAAAGGAAGTATATGGTGTTAAAACACAAACCGGACAAAGTTTTATGTCGGATTCCGTAATATTAACTTCTGGCACTTTTCTCAATGGGACGATCCATATAGGAGAATCTCAATATGGTGGTGGACGTTCAGGAGAACGTGCATCTACTGGAATTACAAAATGTCTTGAAGATTTAGGATTTGAATCGGGTCGTTTGAAAACAGGTACACCACCACGGATTGATGGTCGGACTATAAATTATGATAAATTGGAGATTCAGTATGGTGATAAAAACCCACAATCCTTTTCCTTCATTTCGGATCATCTTCCTACGCGGGAGAAACAATTAACTTGTTGGATTGCATACACCGATCAAACTGTGCACGATTTATTACGAACGGGATTCGACAGAAGTCCAATGTTTAATGGTCGTATTAAATCCGTAGGCCCTCGTTATTGTCCCAGTATTGAAGACAAAATCAATAGATTTTCAGACAAACCCCGGCATCAATTATTTTTAGAACCTGAGGGATGGAATACCTATGAGATGTATTTAAATGGATTCTCCACTAGCCTCCCCGAAGATGTTCAATATAAATCCATGCGTGCCATATCCGGATTTGAAGATGCGGTTATGATACGCCCAGGATATGCCATTGAATACGATTTTTTCCCGCCCCACCAAATTAAACGAAGTCTTGAAACGAAATTAGTTTCCGGATTATTTTTTGCTGGACAGATAAACGGGACTACTGGTTACGAAGAAGCAGCCTGTCAGGGCTTAATGGCAGGCATTAATGCTTCCCTCAAACTAAAGGACAAAGGGCCTTTGGTCCTTAAACGTTCAGAAGCTTATATAGGAGTTTTGATTGATGATCTTGTAAGCAAAGGTACCAAAGAGCCTTATCGTATGTTTACTTCTCGTGCGGAACATCGCATCTTGCTACGGCAAGACAATGCCGATATGCGATTGACCGAAATAGGATATTCCATTGGATTAGCCAGCCGGGAACGATATGACCGATATCTAGATAAGAAAGGAAAGATAAATAAACTTCATAATCTTATCTCTGATTATAGTGCACAACCTACCATTTATGACCCCATCTTAGAAAAACAGGGCACCACTCCTCTAAAGCAAGCTATTAAATTACCTAAGATCATAACTCGTCCTCAAATATCATTAAAACATCTTATTGAAGGAGATTCTAATCTTAGGGGAAAAGTACTTGCGATTTCCGATGATCCATTCATCATTGAAGAAATTGAAATTCAGATAAAATACGCGGGATATATTGAAAAAGAATTCAAGCTCGCTGAAGAAGTGAATAAACAAGAGAGCTTGACCATTCCTATGAAAATCAACTATGATCGAATTAAAAGTTTATCGTCAGAGGGAAAACAAAAGCTCATGAGAGTACAACCCGAGACCATCGGACAGGCTTCCAGGATTAGTGGTGTGAGCCCCAGCGACATTGCTGTACTTATGGTTTATCTTAAAAACTAATGTTTCACGTGAAACAACTATGGAACATAGAATCGAATATCACAATGTTTCACGTGAAACATTTGAAAAGATTAACGAGCTATTCCAAAAATATAGCAGTAATTTAAAAAAATACGCCGATTTACTTTACTGGTGGAATAATCGATTAAATTTAGTAAGCAGGAATGCATCAAGAAACCTGATAGAAGAACATATATATCACTCCCTTCTTCTTTCATACATCCCCTCATTTTATTTAACAGATAATTTTGTTGATGCCGGGACTGGTGGGGGGCTTCCTGGAATACCTCTTTCTATATGTTTCCCCCAAAGGCATTTCTATTTAAATGATATCGTATCAAAAAAAATATTTGTAGTAAAACAAATTATTAAGGACTTAGGATTATCAAACGCAGAAACCTTTTCTGGCCCCATTGAGTCCTTTGACATAAATATTGATGGGGGTATTAGTATTATCTCAAAACATGCTTTTAAATTGGATGATCTGATATCTCTCACCAATAATATTAATTGGTTTGAAATATTTTTGTTGAAAGGTTGTCGTTTTTCTGATGAGTTATCCACTATCCCCTACCCTTTGTATATTGATTGCTATCAATTAGATAATGGTACAAATAACAAGTTTTATACTGATAAATGTATGCTTCGTATTAGTCGATAAATTAAATTTATTATGAATAGCTCTGAACGAAGGATGAAGTTAATATTACTTCTACAATCGAAAAAATATCTTACTGTTAATGATATTGCTGAATATTTTGACGTTAGCAGACGGACCGTTTTCCGGGATTTACGTACTTTGGAAGAAATCAATGTGCCTGTTACCTGGGATAAATATCATGGTTATGGAATCATGCGAGGGTACACCATTCCGCCTCTCATGTTTACTCCAAAGCAAGTCGCGACAATTATGATGGGATTATCATTTGTACAATCTCAAATTGATCAGACCCTGGTCAACGATGCCAAGGAAGTTGAATTAAAGATCAATACTGTTCTACCATCTGAACTTAAAGATTTTATGGAGAAATTAAATGACAAGACCATTACAGATCCTTTTTATATCAATAAAACCCTTAAGAAAAAAGGTGGCGATTGGTTCATAATTTATAGTGCTATTGCTCATAATAAAAGTATACGTTTCTCTTACCTTGATAAAGCCAATGCCAATAAAACGAACCGTACAATAGATCCATTGCTCATGGTATATTATACCGATCATTGGAATGTGATGGGATATTGTCATATGCGCAAGGCTCCTCGTAATTTTCTTCTAAATAGAATGAGTGATATATCTATTTCTGATGAACCTCTGATGATTGATCATTCTTTTAGTGATGAATATCTATTATATCATTCAGTCGAAAATGAAATCACCATAGAAATTATTTTAGATTCATCTATCAAAGAATCTTTCTTTGGATCATTACCAGCTAAAATTCTTAAACAAGAGGATATAAATAATGATCGTATACGAATTCAATTTAAATTTGATAATCTCGATTACTTGAATAACTGGTTACTTCGTTTTGGAAAACATATAACTGTTCATTCGCCAAATACATTGATTAATAAAAGGAAGGCATTGTTAGAAGAACTCTTACATACTACTCATTAATAATACTATTTTATTTACCCAGGATTCTATCTGACTTATATAAATCCACTGCAATTTCGTCAGATTTGACCATATTCCGCACTCTATTTCGTTAAATAGAACTACTATTCGTCTCAAAAGATTGTGAAATCTGTCTATACTTCATAATTCTACGTTATGATTGACTAACCTGGATTATTCACCAATAATTTTAGTCGTGATCAAGGTGAAATTTAAAAAACGCAAGAGAGATACTCTGGTGCCTTGATTAAGCATTATAAATTTCACCGCAGAACACAGCCAAATTTCATAGCTTTTTTTTCCTAAAAATCGAGAATCGGTTTATTTTTATAAGCTTCTAATAGACAATATGTTATATATTGTCCATTATTTATTACGTGAATAATTCGAGCTAAGTCCTACAATCTCCAGGAAGGGGTAACATTATTGAAATAAAAAAGGCTCATCCTATTTAGAATGAGCCTTTTTTATTCTATTTAGAATTATTCATCAAATGGTAATTCTCCATCTTTTCCGGATTCGTTGTCCTGATTATCATTTTTATCATTACTATCTGATGATGAATTATTCTTTTCATCATCAGTTTTATTGATATCAGGAGCTTTATCTATTTCATCCTCCTCGTCCTCGTCATCATCCCGAACCACACGAGTGACTCCGGTAATACGGTCTCCTGCATTCAATCGCATGATTCTTACTCCTTGAGTATTTCTACCCATAGACCGGATATCATTACAATGCATCCGGATAATCTTCCCTTGTTCGGTGATAACCATCATATCGTCTTTATCATAGACATCTTTCAGAGCTACAAGAGTACCGGTTTTTGGTGTTACTTTCAATGTAATAACACCCTTACCACCTCTGCTCTGAACACGATAATCTTCCACAAGACTTCGTTTACCATATCCATTTTCAGAAATTGCCATAACCGTTGATTCGTGGGTATTTCTTACAACTACCATATCGACAACTTCATCATCATCGTCAATATTGATGCCTTTTACACCGGTTGTATTTCTACCCATGTCACGTACATCTGATTCATTAAATCGAATAGCTCTACCCGATTTAACTCCCAATAATATAGTACTGTTTCCATCGGTTAAACTTGCTCCTAATAATTCATCATCCTCATTTATATTGATGGCAATAATTCCATTTAATCGTGGTCGACTATAGGCCTCCAATTTGGTCTTTTTAACAATACCTTTTTTGGTGGACATCATGATGTAATGGTTTTTGATATACTCTTCATCTTCCAGATTTTTAACCGGAACAAACGTTTTTATCGAATCATCTTTATCTATCTGAATCAGATTTACGATGGCACGGCCACGACTGGTTCTTGATCCTTCTGGTATCTCATAAACTTTAAGCCAATAACACATTCCCTTTTCTGTGAGAAATAGAATATAGTTATGATTGGTTGCCACAAACAGATGCTCTATATATTCATCATCACGTGTATTGGCTCCTTTCATTCCGATACCACCCCGTCTCTGACGACGATACCCACTTACAGGAGTTCTCTTTATATAGCCGCTATTAGAAATCGTAACGACAACGTCTTCATCAGCAATCATATCTTCAATGCTGAAATCTTCCGCTGAGTACACAATCTGTGTTCTTCTTGCATCGCCATATCTCTTTTTTAGATCGGCAAGCTCTTCTTCAATGATATTCGTTTGAGCTTTACGACTTGATAATATTCGACGATATTCTTTAATCTGACTTATAATATCCCGGTATTCGAGATCTATTTTATCTCGTTCCAGAGCAGTGAGCTTTTGTAACCTCATGTCCAATATGGCTTTTGCCTGAATATCGGTTAACGCAAATTTTCTGCGTAACTCTTCATTAGCTTCTGGAACATTATTTGCAGCACGAATGGTGCGAATGACTTCATCCAGATTATCAATCGATATTTTTAGTCCCTCTAAAATATGGGCACGTGCTTCCGCTTGATCCAAATCATACAAAGTACGCCGGATAATAACTTCAACACGATGATTGATAAAATGACGAATAAGCTCTTTGATTCCCATAACTTTTGGTCGGCCTTTTACCAAAGCCAGATTAATAACACCAAAAGTTTGCTGCATTTGGGTATACTTAAACAGCTGATTCAGTACAACACTAGCCACTGCCCCTCTTTTCAGAATGATCACAACTCTCATTCCCTCTCTATCCGATTCATCACGAATATCAGCGACTTCGCTTAATTTATCGGATTGAGCAAGATATGCTATCTTCTGTATTAATAAGGCTTTATTAACCTGATATGGAAGCTCGGTAACAACTATTTGTTCTCTGTTACCTCTTAATTCTTCTACACTTGCACGGGCTCTCAGGATTATTTTCCCACGTCCGGTTTCGTAAGCTTCTTTGACACCTTCATATCCATATATAATACCGCCGGTCGGAAAATCAGGTGCCGTGATATATTTCATCAACTCGGCATTCTCTATTTCCGGGTTGTTGATGTAAGCTACAATACCATCCACCACTTCTCTTAAATTATGAGGTGGGATATTGGTAGCCATACCAACCGCAATACCAGAAGACCCGTTGAGCAATAAGTTAGGAAGCATACTCGGTAAAACGGTAGGCTCTGATAACGAATCGTCAAAATTTGGCTGATGATCAACTGTATTTTTGTTGATATCAGATAACATCTCCTCGGCAATTCGCTGCATGCGTACTTCCGTATAACGCATAGCTGCCGCCGAGTCACCGTCGATTGACCCAAAGTTACCCTGACCATCAACTAATGGATATCTCAATGAGAAATCCTGAACCATACGAACAATCGTATCGTAAACGGCCGAGTCACCATGCGGGTGATACTTACCTAATACTTCACCAACAATACGGGCACTTTTCTTATACGCCCTGTTATGAAGCATCCCCAATTCACTCATGCCATAAAGTACACGCCGGTGAACAGGCTTGAGACCATCTCTTACATCAGGTAAAGCCCGGGATACAATAACCGACATCGAATAATCGATATACGACGATTGCATCTCATCTTCAATAGTAATCTTAATTATCTTTTCACTTGCCATATAATCTTATATCTGTTTAAACATCCAAATTGGCATATTTCGCATTTCTTTCGATAAATTCCCGCCGGGGCTCTACCGAATCTCCCATCAACACAGAAAACAGTCTGTCTGCGGATGCCGCACTTTCAATATTCACTTGCTGCAGTGTGCGGGTTTCCGGATCCATGGTGGTTTCCCATAACTGATTAGGATTCATTTCCCCCAAACCCTTATACCGTGATACATCAATTTTATTTTTGGTTTCTTTTCTCAGTCTAAAAAGTAACTCATCACGCTGCTGATCACTCCAGGCATATTCTACATGTTTACCATAGGTTATTCTATAAAGAGGTGGCGTGGCGATGTAGACATGACCATTTTCAATCAATGGCATCATGTAACGGTAAAAGAAGGTCAATAGAAGTGTTCGTATATGGGAACCATCAATATCGGCATCTGTCATAATTATAATTTTATGATACCGGAGCTTGGACATATCAAACTCTTCCGAATTACCTATTCCGGAACCAAGAGCGGTAATGATGGCCCGAATCTCTTTATTCTCGAGTATTTTATTGATTCTTGATTTTTCAACATTCAATATTTTACCTCTAAGCGGTAAAATGGCCTGAAAGCTTCTATTTCGACCCATTTTTGCTGAACCTCCAGCAGAATCACCCTCAACCATATAAATCTCGCAATGCTCGGGATCATTAATGGAACAATCAGCTAATTTACCGGGTAATCCCTCACCCGCCATGGCACTTTTCCGCTGTACCAACTGACGTGCTTTTCTTGCCGCTTCCCGAGCTTCTGCTGCCAAAATGACTTTTTCCAGAATCCCTTTAGCCATTTTGGGATTCTCTTCCATGAACTGATTCAACTTTTCATAGACCACAATTTCTACAACACTCTGAACTTCCGAATTTCCTAATTTCGTCTTAGTCTGGCCTTCAAACTGAGGCTCGGGAACTTTAATACTGATAACGGCTGTCAATCCTTCGCGAAAATCTTCACCCGAAATAGAGGTCTTTCCTTTGATCAGATTATTTTTTTCTGCATAGCTCTTAAGGGAACGAGTTAACGCTCTTCTAAAACCGGATACGTGCGTACCGCCTTCATGTGTATTAATATTATTTACGTAGGAATGTACATTTTCAGAATAGGATTTATTGTATTGAAGGGCCACCTCAACTGGAACATTTTCCATTTCCCCCTGAATAAAAACCGGCTCTGTCATAAGTGAATCACGATTTTCATCGAGGAAACGGACAAAATCCTTAACACCACCATCGTAATGATAGATTTGTTTTAAAGGCTCCTCCCCTTCTTCACCATTTCCTCTGAAATCCACAACTTCTATTGATATCTCCGGATTCAGAAAAGCCAGTTCCCGCATCCGTTCAATTATGATTTCAAACTTAAATTCTGTTGTCTGAGTAAAAATAGTTTCATCAGGATAAAATTTGATAATGGTACCGGTGTCATCAGCTTTACCGACAACTGATAATGGTTTTATCGTTTTACCATGCTCAAATTCCATCGTATAAATATTACCATCCCGGTGAACCTCAGCATAAAAGTTACTTGCCAATGCATTCACACAACTAACTCCGACCCCGTGCAAGCCACCGGAAACCTTGTAAGAGTTTTTATCAAACTTACCACCGGCATGTAGTTTAGTAAGAACAACTTCCAAAGCTGGCATTTTCAATTTCGGATGCTCGTCAACCGGTATGCCACGTCCATTATCCGTAATGGTGATGGAGCCGTCTTTATTAATATGAACAGTTATTAAATCACAATAACCGGCAAGAGCTTCATCGATTGAGTTATCGACGACCTCGTTAATGAGGTGATGCAATCCACGCGATCCCGTATCACCAATATACATGGCAGGACGTTTTCGGACCGCTTCAAGCCCTTCCAATATTTGAATATTCGATGCTTTATAATCAGATTTTTTAATTTTCGACATATTATATATACAGATCTGTCTTGAAGGTTGGCTGTTAAAACTTCTTAGGCGTTAGAAAATAGCTCTAAAATCCACAAAATCAAAAAAAGACATTATATATGTAGACTAATATTCAGATCGTTGCTCTGTAGTATAATTCTATTGTTTACAATGGCTATTTAAACGAGGTATGATCCCTGAAATAGTATAACTTTTTTTAATCACTATGCCTAATGTAATAAATTCTTAGATGTTAGTCTCCTATTTATAACGTAATAAATCCTGTTTCCATATAAATAAAACAGAAAACAAGTCCATTTTATATTGATTTTTGAGATTTAGCACTTTATATTAAAAGTCTAACTTGTGAAGACTGCAAAATTTAAATTGTAAAGATGGCACATAAAGACGATATCACGGGCAAAAGACCCCTAAACGGCTATCGATCCTCGAAATCAAATAATAAAAAGAAACATAGGTACATGTTAAATCTTCAAAAAAGAAGATTTTATGTTCCTGAAGAGGATCGCTGGATCACCCTAAAGGTGACTGCAAAAACTTTAAGAACAATCAATAAAAAGGGAATCACTGCCGTTTTAAATGAAGCAAAGAAAAAAGGTACACTCATAAAAGAGCTTTAATATCATGGCAAAATCCAAAGGAAATCGAATACAAGTTATTCTGGAGTGCACCGAAGCGCCGGGTACTTCTCGCTATGTAACTACTAAGAATCGTCGTAACACAACAAACCGCTTAGAATTACGTAAATACAACCCGGTTTTAAAGAAACATACGGTTCATAAAGAAATTAAATAAACGGATATAAGTTATGGCTAAGAAACAAACATTCGGCGACAAGGCCCTGCAAGCCAAGTTAGCTCAGCGTAAAATGGCCAAAGTTATCATGGCAAAGAAAAATGAACGCGGTGGAGTTAGTTACAAAGAAACTATTCTCGACGCTGATGACGTAAAGGAATTTCTCAAGAATAATAAGTAAGCACTATCCGCTTACCCCCTTTAAAAGATATTTGAAAGGTTACACGTATATTCAGTGTAACCTTTTTTATTTATAATAGATCTTCTTTGTATTATCTTCCTATAAATAAAACCTTAATTTATTCTCCAATATTCTATGAGTATATACGACACTATTCTTTCAGATCTAAAAGATGCTATGAAATCTAAAGATAAAGACCGTACCCGTGTACTTCGATCTTTAAAAGCAGCATTATTGGAAAAAGAAATCAGTGAGCGAAAAGGCGGAGAGGCTAAATTAAATGACGATCAGATCATTCAGGTTCTTACCAAAGCCGCCAAGCAACGGAAGGAATCGATAGAACAATTCGAAAACGCAGGTCGTGATGAATTGGCCGACAATGAAAAGAAAGAACTGAAGGTCATTGAAGAATACCTGCCTGAAATGATGTCGGAAGAGGAACTTACCAAATTAGTAGATGCTACTATAGCTCAGGTTAACGCCACTTCTGTACAGGACATGGGTAAGGTAATGGGTGCAATCATGCCGAAAGTTAGAGGTAAGGCGGATGGTTCTATGGTGAATAAACTTGTACGTCAAAAACTTTCTGACTAATGACGGTTTTCGACTGGATCGTTATTATAACACTCCTTCTATTCGGATTTCAGGGGTTTCGTAACGGCCTGGTCAAAGAGGTATTGGGAATTATTGGAATCGGACTCGGTATTTTTCTCACAATTCAGTATATGAACGTAGTAGCGGGTCTTATCTATTCCTATTTTCCAAATAGCCATGAGTATGTCCCATATATAGCGGCATTCATTATCTTTTTCAGCACGATAATCGTCGTTTATCTGTTAATTTTTATACTTACAAAAATATTAGATCTTGTTGCACTTGGCTTACCTAACCGGTTGCTTGGACTATTATTTTCAATATTTAAAACCGGTTTGATTATTAGTCTCGTTCTGGTCATTCTTTCTGGTTTTGGCGTTCCAGGTAAAAAAACAAGAGATCAGTCAAAAACCTATCCATACATCGTGTCATTAGCACCTGTTACATTCAATTTTATTTCTCATTTTTATCCCGGAGCTAAAGACTATAGTAAAACGCTAAAGCAAACTCTCGATAATTATAAACCAACCCACATATTTCCAGTAAATAATAAGAAATAACCATGTCGTTTTTACCAGTTGAGAAACAATTAGCTGTCATCCGCAGAGGTGCGGTTGAAATTATCCCTGAAGAGGAATTAGTAAAAAAGCTTGAAAAATCACGTAAAGAAAATAAACCATTACGTATTAAACTTGGATGTGACCCAACCCGTCCCGATCTTCATTTAGGTCATTCTGTTATATTACGTAAGTTACGTCAATTCCAGGATTTGGGACATCACGCTATTCTTATTATCGGTGATTTTACCGGCAGTATCGGTGATCCAACGGGACAAAATAAAACTCGCCCAGCATTAACACTTGCCGAAGCTCGTGAAAATGGACGATCCTATTTCGAACAAGCATCTAAGATTCTGGACGCCGAAAAAACCGAAATCGTTTATAATTCTAAATGGCTGGGCGAAATGAAATTTGACGATGTTATTCGCCTGGCTTCAAAATATACCGTCGCTCGAATGCTTGAACGGGATGATTTTGCTAAACGATATCAAAATGAAGAGCCTATTTCTATTCATGAATTTCTTTACCCCCTGGCACAGGGACAGGATTCGGTTCATTTACACTCTGATATTGAGCTTGGCGGAACCGATCAAAAATTTAATCTGCTCGTCGGACGCCAATTGCAAAAAGAAGATGGTCAGAATCCACAAATCTGCCTGATGATGCCTTTGTTGGTCGGAACGGACGGCACTATGAAAATGTCGAAATCGTACGATAATTACATCGGCATTAATGAAGATCCCAATGATATTTATGGGAAAATTTTGTCTATTCCCGACAATCTGATTTACGATTACTTTGAACTGGTAACGAACGTCTCTCTGGATGAGCTCGAAGCATACAAACAAAAAATTATGGATGATCCGAGAAACAGCAAACACGAGCTTGCTTTCGTGATTACCCGAATGTACCATGATGAAGAAGGAGCCAATGCAGCACGGGACCACTTCGAAAAAACGATCGTAAATAAAGAAATTCCCGATGATCTGCCAGAATTCCGATTTGATCAGGGTGCCGAGATGAATCTGGTTCACATCATCAAAAAAGTGGGATTTGCCTCCAGTAACAGCGAGGCTAAACGTCTAATAAAACAGGGCGGTGTTTCCCTGGATGGAGACACTATTGATGATATTCATCACTCCATAACTTTTACAGATGACACCGACTACGTCCTTAAAGTCGGCAAACGCAAATTCGGAAAATTATTCAGTAAAAAAAGTTGATTGTAAGTAGCTGATTGTAAGTAGTTATTAGTGTTCAAAACTTTGCAATCAACAATTAACCAACAGAAACAGTTACACAGATACTTTAAACACTGGAAGGCTTGTCGAACTTAGGAAATCATAACGTAAACTTGTCCGTTTGAGACCAGTTTCGGGACCATTTGAGTCGAATAGTGGTTCTATTTAACGAAAAGGAGTGCGGAATATGGCCAAATCTGACGAATTTGCAGTAACTTTATTTAAGTCCGACTGACTCCTAATACTCATATATTCAACAATGTTAAGAATCAGCACTTTGAATGTTAATGGTATTCGTGCAGCCGAACGTAAAGGATTTACGGATTGGATGGCGAAATCCCATCCGGACATTATCTGTCTGCAGGAATTAAAAGCGTTGGAGAGTCAGATTCCGAAAAGCATCAGGAAACTGGATTACCATTCCTGGTATCATCCGGCGGAAAAGAAGGGGTATTCAGGTGTTGGAATTATTAGCCGTATCGAGCCTCTGAATGTAAAAATTGGTTTTGGACTCGATTGGGCAGATGCGGAAGGACGCATTCTGATGGCTGAATATGAGCATTTTCGCCTTTTTTCCATTTATTTTCCCAGTGGTACGACCGGGGAAATCCGGCAGGAATTGAAATATGAATTTATGAACTATTTCTTCAATTTTTCCCGGCAATTTCTACGTGATGATAAACCCACGATTTTCACCGGTGATTTCAATATCGCCCATACAGAGATTGACATTCATAATCCCATAGCCAATAAAAACAACTCCGGTTTTCTACCTGAAGAACGGAAATGGGTTACAAAATTACTAGATATAGGCTATATCGATGCCTTCCGCTCCCAACATCCGGAAGAGAAAGATTTGTATAGTTGGTGGAGTTATCGGGCCGCCTCCAAAAAGCGTAATAAAGGATGGCGGCTGGATTATCATTTGATCACAGAAAATCTCGCAGACACTGTTGTAAAGGCCAACATCGAAAAAAAATGGGACCTCTCCGATCACGCGCCGGTTACAATAGATTATGACCTGGACTTTTAAACGCTTTAATAGAACGCGGACAACATTACTTTTCACGGACTTTATGATTTTTAACCACAGGGGCACAGAGTTTTTACACGGAGATTATTTATTTGGGTTTTAGCGATTGTAAAGAATTATAATCAAATATTTATAATTGATATGCCGACGTATCAATTATATCTCCAATTCAGACAGTAATATTTTAAAATTACTCATTGTTAATTGCTCATAGATTCTCATTTGTTTGTATTTTTACTATTTTAATATTAAACTATAATCCTTTGAATAATTATGGGATATTATGGGAACACATTATAAGGGAAATAAAGAGGAAGTTAGGGCTTTAAATGCTTTCATCGCTTTAATGAGAGCCTCGGAATCTCTGAATTCCCGTTTATATATGACATTAAAGAAATCGCATTTGTCGATCAGCCAATTCGGAGCTCTTGAAGCATTGTATCATCTGGGGCCGATGTGTCAGAGTACGCTTGGTAAAAAGCTGCTGAAAAGTGGTGGAAATATTACCATGGTTATTGATAATCTTGAAAAAAGAAAACTCGTCAAAAGAGAACGGGATACGAATGATCGGCGTTTTATATCTGTTCATCTAACAGACGAAGGTAAAAATTTGATTAAAAAAGTATTCCCTGAACATGCTAATAATATTGTAAACGAAATGAGCGTATTATCTAAGGAAGAACAAAATAAACTGATTGAATACTGTAAAAAGATAGGTCTTCAAGAGAAGTAAAATTTTTTAAATATATACTTTAATATTGAATCATTTAATCTATGACTAATTCACAATTATTATTTGATGCTGCCAGAGCATTATTATGTTTCACTTTCGTCATACCGGGGATACAAAAAATACGTCAGTTTGGAAATTATATTGGAGATTTGGAAAGCAAAAACATTCCTCTGCCCAGGGTATCACTAATTATAGTCATCTTTATTGAATTGTTTGGCGGATTGTGCATTCTCTCAGGATATTTACTTGAAACAAGTGCGGTCGTCTTATTCTTTTTTTTGATCCCCACTACATTAATTTATCACAAATTCTGGGGACTCGATGTCACGGATAAAGAAACACAGATGGTTCACTTTTTGAAAAATCTCGGCATAATGGCTGCACTTTTACTGATTATAATGCAAACCATTTAATGACAACAAATATCAATTAGTAATGAATAATGAGTAATTACCAAATGCTATTGTCAATTAACTGTTCACGGTCCATACTGTAAAAAATTTGTGTTTATTGATAATTGTTAAAAGATTTCCGTAAAAATCCGCGTCATCCGTGTCGTCCGCGTTCTATTTTCAACTCATATAAAAACAAAAAATGATCTTAAATCCTTAAAAACCAATAAATCCTCCAAAAATGATCAAAATCAGAAAA
>DATFMK010000620.1:0-2631 GCA_035267005.1 Balneolales bacterium | reverse complement strand
GGATTTTGCTTTTTTGACATTCACATAAGGATGATCAAATAATCCTAATTCAAATTTTACTCTCAAAATACGACTCACGGCAGTATCTATAACCGCTTCACTAATACGCCCTTGCTGAACAGCTTTTTTAAGTAAAGGATAACTTACGGGATCCGGTAATTCCGTATCGACTCCTGCTTTTAAAGCTGCAATTCCAGCATCTTCCAAAGTCGGTTCGGTATGATGTAACAATTTCAAATCTTTTACACCATCATAATCAGAAACCACGATTCCCTTGTAATTCCATTGATCACGCAACACTTTATTCAGTAACCAGGCATTTTCGTGGGATGGGATACCATCAATATCATTATATGAAGCCATTACGCTATAAATATGAGCGTGTTGAATAACTTCTTTAAATGGATAAAGGAAAATATTTCGTAATGTATGAACTCCAACAGAAGTCGGTCCCATATTACGTCCACCATTAGGTTCCCCAAAAGCGGCAAAATGCTTTAAAGTTGCCATAACATGATTGCCGTTCACTTTAGAACCTGTTCCTTGCAGTCCATCTACGGCTGCAAGTCCCATCTTATAAGCGATATACGGATCCTCACCATAGGTCTCGCCGGTACGACCCCAGCGGGGATCCCGGGCAATATTAATTACAGGTGCAAGAACAATATCAGTACCTCTGGAACGCGCTTCAATGGCTGCAACCCCGAATGCCTTTTCAACAAGATGAGGATTCCACGTACTACCCAAGGCCATGGGAATGGGAAAGCTTGTCGCATCCGGGGCTACAAAACCATGGAGACTTTCTTCATGGAAAAGAACAGGTATTCCAAGACGTGTGTCATTTACGGCATATCTTTGTATAGCATTCGTAAATTGAGCGTCTTTTTCAGGTGACAAACCCGGTTTTCCCTGACCAAATGGATTTTCACTTGGCCGAGCAATTTGTCCAATACTATTGGGAAAATATTTTTTAAATTTTTTGGGATTAAAGGTTTCATCCTTATTAACGAATAGCGGCTTCTTTTGCCATATACATTCAAGTTGAGCAAGCTTTTCCCCCAAAGTCATTCGCTTCAGCAAATCGTTAACCCGAACATTTACCGGTTGATTGGCATCCTTATAGAGAGGTTTAGAATGCCTTTTTAATTTATGGGATGGTTGAGCAAAACTAACAGACACCAAAAACATTATTATTGCATAACCAACTCGAATCATGATCCAAAAAATTTATATACGTTATTTGATTAAAAAGCTTCGAAAAGAATAAACCTAATGCCCTATCTAATGGATTATCCGCCAGATAATTAATATTTCCTCATGTACAGACAAATAATTAGGCAAATATTGTTCAATATATTTTAATAGGTTATTCTTATTCCTTTGCAAATAGTACTTAAAAAGCAATTCAACATTTTGATAATTTTATAGTCATACCATTTGCTCTAAAATCGGATTTCCCGAAACTTTAATTTGAAAAAATGTCAACAATAGATAAAAACATGACATAATGTGATTTCACAATGATTTCTCGTTAAAACTCACTTTTCAATCACAACGCTGGAAACGGATACTAAAAGCGTTACCAGTATTCCTAATGATTATACAAAAATTATCTCAACAAGAGCAAATAATATTTTTTAATAGGCAAAATTTATTTTATTCACATCTATAATTTGCCTAATGATAATCAAGAAGAATTGCGTATTGCCAGTTTTACAGGAACCAAGCTAACGACTCCCTGATGTGGAACGTGTGTATTGAACCGTTCCAGAAGTTTCTCAATAGCAATATCAGCGAGTTGTGTAAAATCAGTGTTGACTGAGGTTAGGGAGGGATAGTGAAACTCGCACATTGGCAGATTATCATAACCACATAATGCAATATCTTTGGGGAATTCATAACCGGCGGCTCGGGCCGTTTCCATAAAACCAAAAGCCGTGGCGTCATTAGCTGCAAAGATTGCCCGGGGTTTCTTTTTTAACTTATCAAATTCTTTAAATGCACGGATTCCGGAGTCTAAGCGATAATCTCCGGGAAAGGACCAGATAAATTCGATATCCGAATTATGAGTGGCATAATCAACAAAACCATTTTTCCGGAATCGCGCCTCCGGCTGTTTGTCACCCGGCCCTTCTATCATTCCCACCGTTTTATAACCACGTTCTTTAAAATGTGCTGCGACTAAAGAAGCACCTCGGTAAGCGTCGAATGTAACCGTATCAATTACGGGGTGAATATTATTAGAACACGAAATTAATGGAAAATCTACCGGAGCATTTTCAAGAATTTTTGCATAATCATCGGATTGCAAACCCGGTACAAAAATAACTGCTGCCGAGTAGCCCTTGTTACGTAACTTATTAATGAAGGAATCCGTTTCAGTCAATTTATCAGAAACACTGAATAAACTGACATTTACATTATTTTTTGTTGCCGCTTCTAAAAAACCATTAAAAAAGGAAGAATAAAATTCGCCGGTATGAAATTGGGTCACAACGGCAATAAAAATATTTTCTTTTCTTTTTTGATTTCTAAGTATTTTCGAAACAGGATAATTTAATCGTTGCGCCGCTTCTAAAACAATACGTTCATTCTCCTTACTAATCTTACCCTCTCCCCGTAAAGTCCGGG
>DATFMK010000619.1:0-9483 GCA_035267005.1 Balneolales bacterium | reverse complement strand
CGATAGCGGTTTGGATATCGGAGGACGGTATAAACCGGTCCAACCGGTAGCGAAACCATAAGCAGAGGAACCGTATGCGGGAAATCTGCTCGTACGGATCTGTGGGGGAGCGGGGAGGCAACGAACCGCTCTACCCGGAATAATCGGAATTACACGTTCTATTACAAAAGGTAAAGTTCGATTTCGGACTTTACCTTTTTTTTTCTTCATTTGAAGTGATGTTACCATTCGCTTTTAACCCGAATTATTCGCGTAACCAATAAGAGAAGGCTATGTAAAACCGTTCTTTTGCCCAATATCTGCATTTTCACGTCTTCGAAATCCTCGAATCCCGAAAGCATTCGGGATGCTGCGGTTTCGAAGTCGTTCAAGCTTTGATCTTGAACAAAATCCCGGGTTTTGCAAAGCCTTCTAAGAAATAATACAAATCTTATTGTAAATTAAATAACATATAAAAAGAACGGTTTTGCATAGCTATCAAAAAATAAACCGATCCTCGATTTTGAGGTCGCAAAAAAATTGCGAAATTTCGCCTTGATCACGACTAAATTTCTTGGTGAATAATCCGGGTTAATATTTACACACCAAAATTGATCAAAATGAAATATACTTTATCCCTTTTTTTATTGGCAATAGTGATCAGTTCATGTAGTCAATCCAAAAAGAATATGACGAAAGAAAACCCGGCTTTAAAACATAAATGGTGGAAAGAAAGTGTCGTTTACGAAGTTTATCCCCGTAGTTTTAAAGATAGCAATGGTGATGGGATCGGTGATCTCAAGGGAGTTACTCAAAAACTCGATTACTTAAAAGATCTTGGGATCAATGTTATCTGGCTATGTCCGATTTATCGATCACCAAATGTTGATAATGGGTATGATATCAGTGATTATTATCACATCATGAAAGATTTCGGGAATATGTCCGATTTTGATAGCCTGTTGGCAGGAGCTCATAAACGGGACATGAAAGTTATTCTGGATCTGGTCGTTAATCATACATCCGATCAGCATCACTGGTTTAAGGAATCCAGGAAATCGAAAAACAATCCCTATCGTAACTTTTATTTTTGGCGTAATCCGGGTCAGAATGGTGGACCACCCAATAATTGGGTTTCCTATTTTGGTGGAAGCGCCTGGAAATTTGACAAACGGACCGATCAATATTATCTGCATCTTTTCGCGGTTGAACAACCGGATTTGAACTGGGACAATCCAGCGGTAAGAGACAGTGTTTTCAACATTATGCGATATTGGCTGGATAAGGGAATTGATGGATTTCGAATGGATGTCGTCTCGCTTTATTCCAAAGACACCACTTTTCCCAATTTCCCCAAAAACTTTAATGGGGATTTTCCGCATTTCTATGCCAATGGTCCGCATGAGCAAGAATACTTAAAGGAAATGTATCGAAAAGTATTGAGTCATTATAATATCATGACTGTGGGTGAGGCTTCTGGTGTACATTTAAATGAGGCACCGCTGTATGTTGATCCCAAACGTCATGAACTCGATATGATTTTCCAATTTGAGCTGATGGGCATCGATCACTATGAGAAAAATGACATCGTGCATAATAAGAAATGGACTTTGCCAGAGTTTAAAAATGTTTTTATAAAATGGGACAGCGCCCTTGTGAAACAGGGTAAAGGTTGGAATAGTGTTTTCCTGGGGAATCATGATAATCCAAGAATAGTCTCTCGGTTTGGGAATGATAAAGAGTATCGGGTAGAATCTGCAAAGTTGTTAGCAACGCTGTTATTAACGATGAGGGGAACGCCGTATATCTATCAGGGGGATGAACTTGGAATGACCAATGCACCTTTTAAATCAATTCATGATTTTCGCGATGTAGCAACTTACAACGGTTACAAAGATGTCAAAGCTCGTGGCGGAAATCTCAAAGCCTTTCTACAAGGTCAGCGTGAATTTGGCCGGGATAATTCCCGCACGCCTATGCAGTGGAATGATCAAAAAGATGCCGGATTTACTACAGGGAAACCCTGGATTATGGTCAATCCCAATTATAAAACTATCAATGCCACAGCTGAGATAAAGAATCCGAATTCTGTATTTAATTATTATAAGCAGATGATTAAATATCGTCACGATCATCCAATACTTGTATATGGTGATTTTACGGTATTCGATCGAAGTAATCCTGATATCTTTATCTACACGAGATCACAAGGAGAAAAGAAAGACTTGATCATATTAAATATGTCTGATAAGAAAATTAATTATGATTTGCCGTCCGGATTGAAATCACGACGGTGGGATCTGCAAATAGGAAATTATCGGAATGCTTCCGAAATTATTCAGGGATCTACTGATTTACAGCCTTGGGAAGCAGTTGTTTATCAGATTGGAAATTAGTAATAGATTTATTGAGAGATTTATATGTAATAGGGACCTGTCTTGGCATGTCCCTCTTTTTAATGATAATGTATATGGTTGAAATTACAATCTTCTAACAAAAGACAATATCAAATAACGTGGTGGGGTTATACATTCAGCAATACCAATTAACTTTTTGCTTCAATAATCACATTATCTTTTAGTTATCCTGTATTGATTACTCATTTCTAAAGAATAGATAAATATATATGTTTGATTATTGAAGAGAAAAAGGGCAAATTAAGACAGAATAAAAAAGCCCTTTTAATCTTAAATAGAACAACCGTCACATTTAAAGAAGTACTCCCGGATTATGCATCAATATGTAGAACGTTTAGTTGATTTAACCGATCCTGAAAGCAATCAGATCTATAACATGTCGATAGAAGAAGCCCAAAGACGTGTCTTGAACGGAACCCCTAAAGAAGTCAGAGCCATTGATGGTTCATTTGCACTCATCGCTAAAAAAGGAAAAACCGTTCGAATGGCTCGTTCACTCGACCATCCCTTGCGATATTTTCTGGCAAAACGTGCCGAAGGTCCGGCACTTGTTGTAGCTGATAGAATTGACACCATCTATAATTGGCTCAAAGAGAATAATTTTGATGATCAGTTTCATCCGAGTTATACAAGGATGGTACCGGCTCATTTCGTTGTTGAAATTCAATTACTCGGTTGTCCGGACCCAAATCCGGTTTATACTCGTTTTTTCGATCCCCCGAGTGGAACGTTACCTACCGACTTGGATGAAATTGGTGAATTATATATTGGTAAACTGGCCAACGAAATTCAGAAATGGCTAAAACATATGCCTGAAAAAGCCCCTATTGGGGTTAGTTTTTCCGGCGGGATTGACAGTGGTTCGGTTTTTCTTGTAACGTATCATGTCATGAAAAAAATGGGGATGAATCCGGGACGATTAAAAGCATTTACGTTAGATCTGGGAGATGGACCCGATCGAAGTCAGGCTTTTCAATTCCTGGATAAATTGGGATTGTCACTATTTCTCGAACCTATTGAAGTCGATCAATCCAAACTGGATGTCAAAGAAACCATTCGTATTGTCGAAGATTACAAACCGCTGGATATTCAATCAGCGACGATGAGTATCGCGCTGTTTAAAGGTATTCATGAACGCTATCCCGAGTGGCGATATATGCTGGATGGAGAAGGCGGGGATGAGAATTTGCGCGATTATCCTATCGATGCCAATCCGGAACTGACCATTCGAAGCATAATAAATAACCGGATGCTCTACCATGAAGGCTGGGGCGTCGATAAAATAAAGCACTCCCTGACTTACAGCGGTGGATTAAGTCGCTCGTATGCAAGATCTTATGCGACAGCAAAACAATTAGATTTCGATTCGTTCAGTCCGTATACCCGTCCGGATGTTGTTGAAGTGGCTGAAAGCATTCCTTTCATTGATTTAACCGAATATAATGAAGAAAAATTATACAGTCTGAAAGGGGAAGTCGTCTCACGAGGAGTAAAAGCCATCACCAGTTTGGATATGCCTGTTTTTGAAAAAAGGCGATTTCAACATGGGGCTATTACAGAGAAAAAGCTGAGTGAAATATTGCCCAGTCGGGAAGCTGAATATCGTCGCACGTATCAAATGATGTATATTTAATGAGTCAACAAAATTCCTATCCTGATCGACCTGGTCAGCGAAGGAAATGGATAGATCAATATCGACCGCAGCGAAATAAATTGGATCCGTGGTTTCCCTACGCATTTCAAAACGAAAAGGAATTATCACCGGATAATCGTTTAATCGATTCTTCGGTGATATTCCTGACTAATCGCGAATGTCCATGGCATTGTGTGATGTGTGATCTTTGGAAGAATACACTGAGATCATCTGTTCCCGAAGGGGCCATTCCTCATCAAATCGAACACGCTCTGGGCCAGCTCCCACCCGCAGAACAGGTAAAATTGTATAACAGCGGCAGTTTTTTTGACCGGAAAGCTATTCCCATTGCAGATTATGATTCGATTGCATCTCAATTAAAATCGTTCAATCGAATTATTGTAGAATCGCATCCTGATCTCATTGGAGAAGATACCCTGCGTTTTAGGGATAAGTTAAACGGACAACTTGAAGTTGCCATGGGACTCGAGACGGCACATCCCGATGTCCTTGAAAAACTTAACAAAGGAATTACACTCGAGTCGTTTCGTAAAGCTGCTTCATTTTTGGACCAGCATGATATTGATTTACGTGTCTTCATATTAGTCAAACCTCCCTTCATGAATGAGGACGAAGGCCTGGAATGGGCTTGTAAATCACTTGACTTTTCTTTTGATGTACATGCTGCGGTTGCTATTCTGATTCCAACTCGTGGCGGTAATGGGGCTATGGAACTACTGGCCAAAGAAGGACTCTTTTCTCCCCCTGATCTACATACTCTCGAAAAGGCTTTTGATTATGGATTGAAATTAAAAAAAAGGGGACGGATTTTTGTAGATTTATGGGATTTAGAAAAGTTTTCAGACTGTCCGGAATGCTTTTCTAAAAGAAAAAGCAGATTACAAGAGATGAATATAACTCAAAAAATTCAACACTATTCCAAATGTGAGGTCTGTAATTTTAATGAGCGGTAAGGCTAATAATCAGAAAGTGATGCAAAAAACAAATTTGTTTTACTTTGTGCCTCTCAGTGAAAAACTCCGTGTTCACTGTGGTTAAATAATAAGGTCAATATTCTATTCACGAAAATTATTAAATCAAATCAAGAAAGTATTAATAATGAAATATGATATCGCTATAGTCGGTTCAGGTTTTGGAGGATCCCTATGTGCAATGATTGCCCGTCAGTTGGGATTGTCGGTTATTATGCTGGAAAAAGATCGGCACCCACGGTTCGTTATTGGAGAGTCTACCACTCCATTAACAGATTTATACTTAGAAGAATTAACAGATAAATACGGACTTAAAGAAGTTCACAACTTAACCAAGTATGGAAGATGGAAAAGATCCTATCCGGATGTAAATGTAGGACTAAAACGTGGTTTTTCGTTTTTCCATCATGAAGCTGGTAAACCTTTTCAGGATGGTGAAAAGCACCGTAATCAATTGCTCGTTGCTGCGAATCCCAATAGTGAACTTGGGGATACCCAATGGTATCGCCCTGAATTTGATCAGTTACTTGTCAAAATTGCCGAAGATTATGGCGTTGAATATCATGATCAGACTGAAGTTAAAAATGTTCGATTTATTAATAATGATATTGAAATGGCCATTGAAAAAGCCGGTGTTAAAAAAAATGTGAATGCGGGTTTTCTGATAGATGCATCCGGACCAAACGGTTTTTTGCATCACAATCTCGATTTGCCGGGTGGAAATAAATTTCCCAATATTCCGGACCGGGAAAGCCTTTTCACACATTTCAAAAATGTAGGAATGACAATGGATTGGATTAATCCTGATGAAAAAGATAATCTCCCATATCATCCGGACCATGCCGCCATTCATTTATTATTTGATGGGGGATGGATTTGGTTGCTGCGATTTGACAATGGCATAGTAAGTGCCGGTGTTTCACTGGATAAAAAAATCGCCCGTGAGATAAAATTAGAAGAAGGGAAATCCGCCTGGTCGAGATTAATTAGCCGCTTCCCATCCATTGACGATCTCTTTAAAGAGGCCGAAGCCGTTTATCCCTTCCAACATATGCCAAGTATGTCGTATCGTTGTGATAAAATATCCGGTAAGAAATGGGTGATGTTGCCAGCGGCATCCGCTTTTATAGATCCGATGATGTCGACAGGATTCCCACTGAATTTACGTGGGATTATGAGAATTGGAAAAATCCTGGAACATATTAAAGAACCAGCAAAAAGAGAAGAATTATTGAATTCCTATAGTGTTGAAACGAAGAAAGATCAACAGGTTGGTGCAAGAATGATTGCCGCTCTTTTAAGACATCTTGCTGATTTTGAGTTATTTTCAGCTCTAAGTATGCTATATTTTGCGGCTGCCAGTTATAGTGAATCTGCCATAAGACTTAAAAAACCAGAATTAGCATCATCCTTTCTATTAGACGAGAATCCCGAAATCGGACCGGTTTTCCGCCAGTGCTATCAAAAAGCACTAACCATAAATACAGAAAAAGAGAAGAAGTCGTTAATCGATGAAATTTATCGATCTATTCAATCTATCGATGTGGCCGGGTTAAGTGATACTCAACGGAACCACTGGTATCCGGTAAAAGCAAAGGATCTGCTCGAAAATGCAGGAAAGTTAAACGCAACAAAGAATGAGATTATCGATTACATGAAACGTACCGGCTTCCCGGTGGGGTCCGATTGACTTTATGGTACTTCCTTAAACATGGAGTTTTTTTATCGTGATAATTTATGAGATAGACATGTTTAATGAATGAAAAGAATTTTCAAAAATAAAAATTAAATTAAAAGGGGATCCTCAATAAGCTTATAAATATATTAACAGGTGATTTAATTTTGGTTATTTGCCCATAATGTAATCGCTTACGTCTTATCTCAGAAGGCTATGCAAAGCCTTCTAAAACTAAGCTCAATGTCAAATATAACAGATGAACTTTCGGGATTGAACAAAATCCCGGGTTTTGCAAAGCCTTTTATGACACTCAAAGAATGGAGAAATGACAGATATAAAATAGATAAATGCTGATTTTACAAAAGTGTTACAAAAATATACAAATGATAAAAATAGGGATGGGGGGGGATTTAATTATTCTGAAAAGCTTAATGATTATGAAGTAATGATAAAAAAGATGAATGATCATAAATATTGATCAGCATCTTTAAAAAAAGAAGATAAGGTTTATGCCATCCCTCTCCTTTTTTAAATGTATATATATTTATGAATATTTGAGCCGGATTCTGAATTTTATTTAAAAAATATCTGTCTATCATAGGATTTTATTTTTATAGGCTCTGACAAATTTTCAGGCTTGAATTAATAAGATTAAGGTATAATGCTCTATTTAAATCCGGGAGTAAAAAGTTCTTTGTTCCATCCAATAAAGGATAAATATGTAAAATCCTTATTTATTATAGTTAGAAATCCGGTTTTTATTAAATTTTTTTTCAAGTGTACTTAATTTGTAAGAAATGCCCCTATTAATCATTAAAAAAGGTTGATAACGATAACAAAAAAGGGATCATCATTTTACGTGTATTACAAATCAGAAACGGATTTTATCTTAACTATTGCATCTGTAAAGCGCTTTCATTATATACACCTATATCTACTGAATTATAATGCTAAAAGTGGGTTAATAATAACCATGGAGATAAGAATGGAAAGGTTAAAGTATGTAAAGCTGATACTGTCAGTTTTAGTAATATTGGGATTTTGTGTCAATACTTCCCTGGCGCAGAATCAAACAGTAAAAGGGAAGGTAACTGATAAATCGAGTGGGAGTTCACTTCCTGGTGTAAATATCCTGGTTAAAGGAACAACATCCGGAACAGCCACCGATCCGAACGGTAATTTTACATTGAATGTGTCTTCATTGCAGGATACGCTTGTATTTTCCTATATCGGTTATCAGACGCAAACGGTACCGATAAAAGGACGTACAACTATTAATGTTCAGATGACTTCTCGAACTATTAGTAGTAAAGAGCTGGTGGTTGTAGGATATGGTTCGCAAGAAAAGAAAACGATTACAAGTTCTGTAACGAGTGTTTCTTCCTCTGATTTTAACAAAGGAACCATAAACAACCCTGCTCAGTTGTTACAAGGTAAAGTATCGGGGTTAACTATCACCCAACCAAGTGGAGACCCAAACGGTAATCCTCAAATCCGGTTGCGGGGATTATCATCAATTGGTGCTAACTCTTCACCTTTAATAGTTATAGATGGTGTACCGGGAGCTTCTTTAAGCAGTGTCGATCCTAATGATATCAAATCGATCGATGTGTTAAAAGATGCCTCATCGTCAGCTATTTATGGGACACGTGGTTCCGGTGGTGTAATTATTATTACCACAAAATCCGGTTCCTTAACATCAGCAGGGAAAGCTAAATTTAATATTGAGTATAATGGTTCGGTTGCTATTTCTAATCCTTATCATGAGATCAAGGTTCTAAATGCCGCTCAATATAAAAGTCTTTCCGGTACGACCGATCTGGGTTCTTCAACCAATTGGTTAGGTGCCATTACGCATACAGGTATTGACCAAGTCCATGAATTGGCCTTTACAGGAGGAGCTAAAAATACGACGTATCGTGCATCATTAAATTATAGAGATGTAAATGGTATTGAAAAGCAAACCGGATTTAACCAGTTAAATGGAAGGTTGAATTTAACTCAATACGCTTTAGATCAGAAGTTAACATTTACAGTAAATCTGTCGGTAACCAATAAAAATCAAAAACTTGGTTTCCCTGAAGCATTTCGGTACGCAACGATATATAATCCAACCGCACCGATAATGAATCCTAAGAATGCTACATATGGTGGATACTTCCAGGAGAATGCATTCGATTATTTTAATCCTGTTGCAATCGTTCAACAAAACATCAATAACGGTAATCGGAAACAGATCCTTGGAAGTTTAAAAGGTGAATATGATTTTTCGGATTATATACCTGGATTGAGTTTGTCAGGTTTTTACTCAGAACAGAGAAGATCTGATTCAAACAATCAATATTATCCGAGCACTTCTCTTTATAGGGGATCTAACAGAAATGGATTGGCTCGTGAGAGTTCAAATGATTATACAGACCGATTAGCTCAATCCACTCTACATTACACGAATACCATTTTATCAGGTTTGGATGTAGATGCTGTTGCTGGTTATTCCTATCAGGAATTTTTACATACCAATAATTTTATTGACACAGGTGACTTTATAACAAACGCCTTTACATTCAATAACTTAGGTGCGTCTCAGGATCTTTCGAATGGATTAGCGACTGTAACAAGTGAAAAGGATTCGCACAAATTGATCGCCTTTTTTGGTCGGGCTAATTTTAATTATAAAGATACCTATTTCGCATCTGCGAGTATTCGTCATGAAGGTTCATCCCGATTTGGTAAAAATAACAAATGGGGTAATTTCTGGGCTGTAAATGGTGGTGTTCAGCTGAT
>DATFMK010000618.1:0-2033 GCA_035267005.1 Balneolales bacterium | reverse complement strand
ATAAAAAGTGGCAGATATAAACTTTATAAAAATAATTCCAATCTGGGTGAAAACTTTTATGAGGCTATTGTCAACAAGTCCAATAATCCAGAAGTAATTTGGGTTGAAGATTTCCACCTGAATGGGAAAACACACTTATTTACTTACTTTAATATTCCAAGGTCTTTACGGGAAGATAACTTGGATTCATCCGACATAACGCCTTCTCTAAATCTTGTTGAGAGTTTTGAATATAAAGATGGTTCACAAGGAATATTAAAGACCAGAACTTCGGATGGCAGTGATTTTATCTATTATGATAACAAAGCTGATATCTTTGCCAATAAAGATCCGAGATTATATGGAACGGTCATTTATCCGGGTTCCAAGTTTATGGATAAAAGTGTTAGCATTCAGGCTGGGGTAATGGTTTGGAACAGTAGTAAAAATAAATATGATATTGTAACTGGTTCTAAACTTGGTCAAAATTATAAAGATGGAAAATTAATGGTTGGTGCAGATGGTCCTTTGACAAATGAAGAAAATTGTACCAATTCCGGCTTTAATTTGCGAAAGTATCTTGATAATCATCCGGCACATGGTGAACGTGGTGTCCAAAGTAATACATGGTGGGTTTACATACGATACGCCGAGGTATTATTGAATGCAGCGGAGGCAGCTTTTGAGCTGGGCCGGAATTCAGAAGCCTTGGGGTATATTAATCAGGTAAGAGAGAGAGCAGGTATCGCCAGTCTGTCATCATTATCAATTGAAAAAATTCAACATGAAAGACGTGTAGAATTAGCCTTCGAAAATCACCGTTGGTACGATTTGAAACGGTGGAGATTAGCTCATGAGGTTTGGAATGGCGATCCCAATTCACCCAACACCATGATGTATGCTTTATGGCCTTATAGAATTGTTCGTCCTGGCGATAAAAGGGATGGAAAATATGTTTTTGTAAAGAAAATTGCGCCAAGATTTCAAAACCCAAGATATTTTAGAATGGGTAATTATTATTCTGCAATCAGTTCTGATGTTTTAAGTGCAAATCCAAAAATTGTTAAAAATCCATTTCATTAATAAAGCAAATAAACCATGAAAAGATTAGTAAATAAATTTTACATTGTCTTGGCTATGCTTATTATGTTTACGGCATGTAAAATAGATAATTATAGCGCACCTAAAACCATGCTTACGGGAAAGGTTGTTTACAAGGGACAACCGATACATGTAAGATCGGATGCCGTTCAACTTGAACTTTGGCAACCGGGTTATCAATTAAAAAAATATATACCGGTCTATGTTGATCCCAGTGGTACATTTTCAGCAAAACTATTTAATGGAAAATATAAATTGATACCGCGAGCGGGGGATGGACCATGGGAAACAATTACAGATACAACAAAATTTACGTTAACTGGGAATAAAAAAATGACGGTTAATGTTACCCCATATTTTATGTTAAAAAATGTCAACATAAGTGAGTCATCAACTGCAATTAAGTCTACATTTAGTATCAATCAGATTGTTAAAAGTGCAAAACTGCAAAGAGTGGATTTATATATAGCCAACACGCATTTTGATAACTCTAATTTTCACATCGCAAAAACAGAAAAAAGCGGCTCACAAATAAGTAACCTAAGTAGTCCCATAACATTAAGCTTTCAATTATCAAACATCCCCAAAGATGTAAGAAATCCCAATCGGGATTCTGTTTATGTTAGAGTAGGGGTTCAAACTGCTGGAGTACCCGATATGATTTATTCCAAAGTGAAGGAAGTTTCAGCAAAATAAAAGTTATCATAATTAGTAATCAATTCATCATTATAAATAACATATAAATAATGACTTACTAATGATGATAAGGATGCTTTTTAAAAACTAAATTATGCAACGGTTTTCTAATAATAAATTAACAAAAACCATGAATGGAAAAGTTATAATAAAATTAATAGCAGGGTTCGTTTTTTGTTCATTAATTGAGATTGGATTTGTTCATCAGGCTTCAGCTCAAATGAGGATTGGTTTTAATTATCAATTAAGAAATGCTG
>DATFMK010000617.1:0-6036 GCA_035267005.1 Balneolales bacterium | reverse complement strand
CTAATTCCATTGCCAAGCCAATATCATGACCTTGTGCTAATTTTGCTCCGATATTTTTTGTGAAACCATATTTTCGATATAGAGATACAGCCTCAACAAATTTAGATGTCGTTTCTATATGAATTCGGTTATAGCCGGATTTAGATGAATAACTGTGCGACTACTCCTTAGATGAAACTGTCGCGTGCACAAAGTTGAACATCGGCGAAACGGTTCTATTACAGCTTGCATTTTTAAAATATTGTTCTTTACAAGCGGCGGAACTCACATTTGTTGCGGAATGAAACCCTCTTTCTTTAAAAAATTTCTCAATTTTTCCTTCTTCAATTCCAAATTGCAGAGGAGCACCTTCGCTTGCCACAAACTGCCGTAACACCTGTGCCTCCTTTAACTGGCAGGTTCCTTCTATCACTGATTCTGCGAAATAATCGGCCACAAAAGAGCTTCCGGGTCCCGAAGCGTTGACAAAATCTATAGTTTGGTCTTTTGCCTTTAAATATCCTTATTATCTTCCTTGAAGTTTCGTCAATCAATTTTTGTCAACTATGTTGACACTTAATGTCGTCTATAAAGGAATAGACCTACTCCACTTATGTAATAATCAGAATTATACACACAAATTAATTATTATTGGGTTGTGGTATAGTTCTTGCTTGTTGGAACATGCAGCAGTCTATTTTGCAATATAAAGCAACAATACTTTGCTGGGGACAATTTTTGCCATGCAAACTTATAAGAAAAAAAATGATGAACGGCAGCCTGTTATTCTATTTGCGGATGATGATGCAATATGCTTGGATGTCGGTGTAAAAATTCTTCAGAAATTGGGTTACATTGTTTTGGAAGCACGAGATGGGAGAGAGGCGGTTGAAGTTTTTTTAAATAATCAAAGTGAAGTGGACCTTGTCATTTTAGACATGAAAATGCCTTACAATGGGGGTGCCGCCTTTTCCCAATTGAAAAAAATCAGTGCCAATGTGAAAGTTCTTATCGCCAGCGGATATGCCAAAGACCAGCAGCTCAAAGAAATGATGGAAAAAGGTTGCAGTGGATTCATCCAAAAGCCTTTCAGTATAAAATCACTATCCCAGAAAATATTGAATGTTTTGAATGAAAGAGATTGAGGGTCAAATCTACGTTTGACCTTTGATATTTTTAACAAGAGTCAAGCGTAGACCAATCTGACCCCCAATCCGTTGTATTGAAGCACACCGGTGATCACAAGATCCGTATTCAACCGCGTCAAACACCTCACCGGATTGATCAGATCTGGCTAAGCCGATCTCAGTATCAAATCCCGAACACGTCTATACCTATAAAATGATCGGAAACGATGGGAATTTGGCTTTTGTGTGTTCAGCGGCTAATGGCCACTCTTAAATTCGACTAATACAATGGATGCAGACTTTGCTTATTTGCTTTGGATATCATTATGGGAAACTAAATATCATCCAAGTACTGATAAAAAATGTGTATCTCAAATGTTCATAGCAATCCGAACCATGCTGACGTTAGGGATTGTTATTATGTTCTACAGTTATTACTACTTTTCCTTTGAATTGTCCTTCTCCAAAATACTGGAAAGCTTCAGCAGTATCGCTTAACGGGAAACATTTATCCACAACAGGTTTTACTTTGCCGGATTCAAAAAGTTCGCTAAGAATGTTTAAACCTTTGTTTGGTTTATGCATTATTAAAGTCAGTTTCTTACTTCCGGTCATGGAAATCAATGATCCAAGGAACACGAGTTGTAAGATTCGAGAAGATCTACCTCCGACCGTGACATAAATTCCATTAGAACTTAATGCACGTCTATAATCGAAAATAGAACGATCTGTTTTAACATCAAGGATCAGATCGTAACACTTCCCATTTTTGGTAAAATCTTCTTGAGTGTAATCAATAACATGGTCTGCTCCAAGAGAGCTCATCATGCCCAATTTGCCTGTGCTGTCCACCCCGGTCACTTCAGCGCCAAATGATTTGGCCATCTGAATTGCAAATGTACCTACACCGCCACCAGCACCATTAATCAAAATTCTTTGTCCGGGCCTAACCTCTTTTTTATCGCAAAGCCCCTGCAGTGCGAGGAGTCCCGCTTGGGGTGTGGCCGCTGCTTCTTCGTATGTCATACCGGCTGGTTTCAGCGTTAATTCATTTTCACGAGCACATACATATTCGGCAAACCCTCCCCAAAAACCCTCGCATAGGTCTCCGAATACATCATCACCCGGATGAAACTGATTTATGTTTCTTCCAACCGCTTCGATTCGTCCAGCTATGTCACATCCAAGTATTTTAGTTTTTGTTGGTTTTAGAAGCCCACTCAGAAGGCGATACTCTAACGGCCTACCCGTTAACATATCCCAGTCCCATGAATTTATGGAGGCCGCATGAACTTTTATCAAGACCTCATTGTCTTTGGGAATAGGTTTTTCTACATCTTTAAATTCAAGAACATCCGGTGATCCGTATTTTGTGTATACAACCGCTTTCATGAGTCTCCTTCAAGCTTACTTTGGTCCCGGCCATTTGCAGTGAACAAAAGAAGCGGAATTACGGATATATTGAGCTATATAATGACGGCAACTCAAGGGTAAATGTTGAAATTCGGTATCAGATAAACTGTGATTTAAGTATGTTATAAGGTTAATACATGATTAGACGGGGATGGTCAAGAGATGATCTTAAATCTGGGATCAAAACTGCAGATTTCTTGCCTTATGTCCTCAATGAACCTATCTATCTGTTTTTATACGATATATAGCCGATGAACCTCGAAGTTAATATCTTAAATGAAAACAGCATGTTACAATATTTGCTACAATTCTGATATTATCAGTGTCTCGACTTTTCTAAGAACTCAATTCCAAATTTACAAAAATCCTCAACTAAATCAACACAAAATCCATTCTGCATCCCCCAACCTGATCCCTGGATTCCGTTTGTCAATGCACGTAAAGCACCGGCTCCCGGCTTTTCGATTCCAGCTTTCGGTTGTCTGCTTGCTGATAATCTGACTGGTATTTTAACCATTATAAAATTCAGATGTTGGAATTCAAGAATCAGATTGTGATGATTTATGTTTGGCGCTTATTACTGTACTCTCATTAATCCCGCGATCTTCATACCGCCTCTAACAAAATTAGTTCTGACCGTGATCATGGGGAAAATTTTACGGACGATCTATACACTTACATGACTATTCCCTATTTTTCTTTAGAAATCTCCAATAGATACCGATAAATATAAAATAACCCGATATTTAAAGATTAAAATTTTAAGGGACTGCAGGATATTCCCCAAATGACACCCTTCTTTTTCATTATATTGACAGTCCTTGCTTGCACTATGGCTGCCGTTGCATTTTTGCCTTTTTCAAAGAATTGGTCTGACTGTCGAAAAAAATTATTAATTGGAGCTGCTCTGTCACTTATTCCGATTATTGCGAAAATGACTTTTTCCATTTTCCCCCTGCTTGAAGCCCGCATTATGCCAATTGACGTTTATGCAACCATTCAAAGGGATTTCTGGCTACCTTTCGCAGTTCTCTTCTTCGCCTTTGCCAGTCACCTTGTCCCTCCTCGTTATCGCAGATCCATTTTAATAATAGTCGTTATGCTCGTTTTCGTAGTTGCCCAGCAGTCATCCTGGCACCTCGGCAAACCGGATATGTATGATTATCAGGGAACGATTGTGGACGGTGTTTGTCGACAGACCTCCTATGAAACCTGTGGAGCGGCTTCAATGGTTACATTACTAAATTCGAAAGGAATTCCAACCACTGAAGGTGAGATGGCAAGGTTATCAATGACTGCCCCACGCATTGGATTATCGCCCCAGGGAGCAGCTTATGGTCTAAAAAGAAAACTCGGACAATTAGAACGTTCGGAACACGTTGCCATTAAAGTGCCTGATTTAAAAGATCTTCACAAGCTCCCCAAACCATTTCTGGCGGGAATAAAATTCTCGTCTTGGACAAATCACATGGTCTGCGTGCTGGAAACGAAAAAAGAATATTTGGTTGTTGGTGATCCGATTTCGTTTGGTCCCAAGAATTGGTCATGGAAAAAATTTGGGAAGATGTGGTCCGGAATTGTAATTGTATTGCATAATAACAACACATTTTAGATTGTCATTTCAAATCAGGAATACAAAACAACGAAAACAAAGACTTTCCCGCTCGGTTTGGTTCTGTTAAGTCTTCTTTCTGTCTACCAACTATCTTATGCTGATGGAGTCTACATCCCTGCAGCGAAAAAAAAGATACCAAATATCCCTGTCCAGCGTGCACTTGTTAAATATCATGGAGGAACCAAAGCCCTTATTATTGGATCTACGCTAAAAGGTGAAGGCGGAAATTATGGATGGATAATACCGGTGCCAAACCAACCAACGAAATTCGCTAAAATCTCACCTGGACTGCTAAAAACGATGTCCTTGCAGATACAGCCGAAAATCCATCATGTGGAGCCTTATCCAAAGGTATTTGGAATTCGTATCGAAATTATTTTTACGATTTTGATTGTGATTATCTGCTTTTGTATCATACGATAGGGGAAAGTCGCAGCTATTTATTCTGCGTTATATCTAGCGAAACGTGGCATAATTCACAAATACCATCGACCCAAAAAGATGTCATTTATTTGAAAGATTCAGACTTTCCTAGGTCATAGACCGTTAAGCCCCAAAACCTTCCAAGTGTCAAATTTTTGACGTTCGACACGATTTCATAGCACACTTTATATTTCTAACACCTCATCAAACCTTTGATTTTATTTATGATTATTATAAAAATCAATCCGACGTTTTTTTGGCATGATTTTTGCGTTTTTTTTGTAATCGGTATTTAATGATTAACTGCGAATAAGCGAAGCAAATTCAGATCCTGAATAAAAGTGACAGTCAAAGGAGAAGCTACCAAAAAAAAAGATAAATAATGTTTAACCACAGAAAGGTTGGGATTAACTATAATTTGGTCGCTTTGCTCGATGTGCTCTGTCTTGAATGCAGATTCGACATCGTATCGCCCGATATGCCGGGTTTGTACTATATACTTTTGCCTCCCTCCAATCTGGAGTATCCCATCACTTATGAAACATCTCAAATTAACAACTTATTTCAAAAGTATGAAAGAGGCCAGGAATGAAGAACAATATGGAAAAAAGAGCTTGTGAGCGTTGGGACCATACTGCCCTCATTGCATTTTCATATTTCAATCAAGAACCTTCCTTTGATACTCAGACACTTAACCACTGTCTGGATGGTATGTGTTTTAAATCAAGTTTTTCCCTCCAACCTGGCGCAACCCTTTGCATCAGAGTAAAAAAATTCAATTTAAATAACTCCAGTACAGGCATATCCGAGGGCTTACGTTCAATAACCCTCGCTGAAGTAAAATGGTGCAGTGAAGTACCCGATGACAAAGCCTCTCGGTATGGAATTGGGGTTAAATATTTTGCACCAGCTTATTAATTGTCTGGAATTCCCTTTGCATATTTAATAAATGGTTATGCAAACGAAAGATTTTATCGGTATACAGCTTGACATGCTGGCCGAAAAGGCCGGTAATTAATCCTGTAACAGAAAAATGGAGGAAATATGAGGGTAACCCAGTTTAGGGATGATAGAAAAATTCGGACGCTGTTCTGGATGATCGCCGCCTTCTGTCTCCTGGTCACATCGGTGTATGCCGGCGATCTGGCGGAAATACGCCAGCGCGGTGTGCTGCGCCATCTTGGTATCCCCTATGCCCATTTTGTGAGAGATACGGCAAAGGGGCTCGACGGACTGGATGTAGAGTTGATGCAGCTTTTTGCAGCTCACCTCGGGGTTGAGTATCAATGGGTGAAAACATCATGGTCCGAAGTGTTTGGGGACTTGACCGGGCAGAAAGTGCAGCCGACCAAGGACAACGGTGTGGAGGTAATTGGCGAAACGACAGTTCGAGGGGACATTGTTGCCAACGGGTTGACCATACTGGACTGGCGCATGCAGGTGGTCCAATTCACAAATCCCACTTTTCCGACAGGAGTA
>DATFMK010000616.1:0-8111 GCA_035267005.1 Balneolales bacterium | reverse complement strand
CTGATCCGGAATCTCGATGTAGAAGTCTTTGAGTGTTTTTGTTTATTTAACGTGAATTCGATATAATTTTCTACTTATTTTGTTTCCTGTCCACATTTGTAAGATCTCTCACCCAAAAAGCGGGTTCGGGATGACGCCTTTATTTGATATTTGTTAGCCATCTACATCATCTACGTTCATTCGCGTCATTTCGAGCGGAGGGAGAAATCTTCAAAGGTTCCTGTTCATTCCAAAACGCTGTTTTAAAGAGGGTTTTATCTCGAATTCACGTTATTTATTGTTTGATGTTTTGGGAGTAAATGGGTGTGGTTTGCAAATGATATCAACGTTTTGTCTGGATCCTGAATCAAGTTCAGGATGACGTTATTTTGGTTTAGACATTAGAATGTAATTTTTACCTCAAAACGCTTGGTGTGTCCTCAGTGGTCGGTCGTCTGTCGTCTGTCGTCCAATCAAAAATCCCCCGCCCTGTACCGTTCTGCCAATTTTTTCTCATTCACTCGTTTGTAGCCGAATAATTTTTTTACGTTTAGTGATGCAACCGTCATTTCCCGTTTCCCAAGTGCACCGGGTGCACGAGCGACATACCATCCGGCGCTTGCCATCGCGGCGCGGGCTTTGGAAGCGGCACAGTAGGTAGTTAGCAGAGCATTCGATTTGGAATAATGTGCGATTATTTCGAACACTTTATCGGACCATAATTGGGGATTGACTTCCGGTGAGAAGGCGTCAAAAAAAATGCTATCAGCCTGGAAATCTTCCGCAGAAAAATCATCAAATAAACTGTAAAAGATGCGAACCTCAAAGTTGGGATAAAAAGAAATAATGTTTTGTCCCGGTGATAATGCTTCAAATATCTTTGGAAGTACTTCTTTCAACCCGGGATTTCCAAGTTCTTCCCAGTAATTTAAACTTTTTGCAGTCTCTGATGAGATGGGATAAGCTTCGATTGATTGAAAAACGACTTTTGTTTTTCGGGATGATTTCAACCACATATCGAGCAATAACAGAAGGTTGAGCCCGGTTCCGAATCCCACTTCCAAAATATTCAATGACGTTTCTTGTTTGAGAATACTTTTTATCCGGGACGGTTCAAAAAAAACATGCAGGCTCTCGCTAATGGCACCATTCGGATTATGATAAAGCTGATCAAATTGCCTGGAATATAGCGTATGTGATCCATCCCGTGTTACTTGTAATTCCGTTTGCATGAAAGTCGCTAATTGACTTTAATTGCTCCTATGGATGCATCGGCATGAATGGTTGTATTTCCACCACCATTTAAGGTGCCTTTTACGGTACCCTGGGTTACGGTGCCATTAATAGCCATATTGGGATTAACATGAATCCTGGTTCCGCTAAGATCAAAATGTGTGGCGGATTTCTCGGGAATAAAAATATGAATATTCCCGGCTGATGTTTGGAATTTAGTGTTACCAGTCAGTTTATTAATGTGCGCGGTAATGTTTCCAGCAGAGGTCCTTGCATTTATATTTCCTTCGACACCTGTTAAATCGATATTTCCCCCACTCGTGGATACATTTAATGAACCGGAAGCATCAGAAATGTTCAGACTCCCGCCGGAAGTCGATAAATTGATTTTACCGGTCAAATGATCCGCTTTTATGAGTCCGCCGGAGGTGTTAGCATGGATGGTTCCTTTTAAGTGATGAAGCTCAATAACACCGCCTGCAGTGTGTAAATTAACATCACTTTGTAAATTCGAAGCAGCCATATAACCTCCTGCTGATTTTGCCTGCAAAGATAAATGTTGCGGAATTTCTACATTTATATTAGCCGGATTCGTATTTCCCTCAAATAGTTTAAATAAATTAAAACCGGATCCTTTTCTCGAAACATTAACATGCAAAGTCTTGCCATCCGTGGAGTATTTTATGTGATAGGCTTTTTCAAAATCACTTTTAGAGACTTTTTTATTAGATGTAATATTTACATGGATTTTATTTCCTTCATATCCCTGAGCTTTTATGGTTCCGCCAGAAGTTTCAAGCAGTATTTTATGGATACCATCTGATGAAAAAGTTTTTGAAATCAAGGCATTAGCGGTGTTCTCGGAGCGTAAATAGATGGCATTCTTTTCAAAAGCGACGGTTACCTGCTTGTTAATGATATCAGTTAGATTCGTGATAGCACTATTAATTTTATCGACGAGGTCTTCGCTTGTATCATTAACAGTTTTCCTGCTTTTAATTTTGATAGTTTTATTTAAATTTGGTAAATCGATGACTAAACTATCGATATTTTTATCCGAGGCAAGGGTGTCCAGTTTTTTTAAATCAGAAAGATTATTCAGGTCAATAACCAAGTTATGATTATCAGTAACTTCGGCTGTTTTAGGATCTGATGTTTGCTGATTGGATTTTGATATAGTTGAGTTTTTCATTCCGCCTGAACCAGCGAAATAAATGGCTATGATTGTGAGAATAAGGCCAACAATAACTATTTCCCAACTAAAGCTTTTTGATTTCATATAATTCGGATTCGGATAAAGTGAATTTGTGCAATAACGTTGTTATTATGTACGAAATTACAAATTAATGGTTTCATATGTCGAAATGGAGATTATCATTACTATAAATATTAAATATTTATCCATTTAGACAGTTATAGGTATAGGTTGTTTAAAGCAGGTATTAAAGATTATCTAATGGAAAGCTTTGCAAATCCGGAAATTGGTCAAAATAGCCGTTTTGCAAATACTTCTAATGATTGGTTTATCATATCTCTATAAACCACATAATTTTCTCCGGCTGCTACCATAAATTCGTTGTCAAAAATTAAAATTGGTGAATCAGTATGAATGTTAATAAAATAAAAGAGTTATCAGAAAAATATTTCCCAGAGATGGTGGAGACACGCCGTCAGTTGCATAAGAATCCCGAGTTGAGCTATAAAGAATTTAAGACAACGGAATTTATAGTTGAACGTCTCAAAAGGCTGGGGTATGATGTAAAACGTCCGATGGAAACGGGATGTGTGGCTGTTATGGAAGGGGATATGACATCAGACCGAGTGTTGGCATTGCGATCAGATATTGATGCGTTACCAATAACCGAGGTAGGTGATCATAAAAAAGATTTTTTATCTCTAAATGACGGAGTTGCGCACTGTTGCGGTCACGATGTCCATATGGCCAATTTACTGGGTGCTGCTCATATTATTTCAGATTTAAAGGATCAAATAAAAGGACGAATAGTTTTGATATTTCAGGCAGGTGAAGAAAAACTGCCTGGTGGTGGACGATTGTTATGCGAAAACGGGATTTTACAGGAACTTGGAGTAACTGAGATTTATGGACTACATACCGATCCGAGACTTGCACCGGGACAAATAGGCGTTCGTCCGGGAGCATTCATGGCTCGTCCCGATGAATTTGAAATTACGATATACGGACAAGGCGGGCATGCCGCATCTCCGCATTTGACTGTCGATCCGATTGTGATGACAGCTCAAATTGTTTCCATGATTCAAACGATCGTGAGCCGGAATATTGATCCAAATGAACCGGCTGTTATAACAATTGGCCGAATTGAGGGAGGTACCGCGCATAACGTGATCCCCGAAAAAGTGAAAATTTGGGGAACGGTACGTACCTTTGGAGCTGAAATGGCTCATTTAATTCGGGACCGGATGGAAGCGATTGTGAAAGGTGTGACCGAATCTGCTGGCGGGTCGTACGAATATCATTTCAATGAAGGATATCCAGCGGTTATCAATACTCCGTGGGCAGTTGATAATATTCGTATTAAAGCTTTGCAGGCTTTTGGTGATAAGTCTATTATCGATCTTGAAAAACCGATAATGGCGGGAGAAGATTTCGCTTTTTATCTGGAACATTTTCCCGGATCATTCTTTTTCCTGGGAAGTGGGAGTGAAGAAAGCGGAGCTGTTTACAGCTGGCATCATCCCAAATATAACGCGGACGAAGAATGTATGCGGACTGGTTCCGTATTGATGGCCTCACTGGCACTCAACTCCGACCATGAATCCGCATAATGACTAAATTAGCATTAGATAACAGAAGAGGATCTGTATTTACTTTGGATTTAAATATTATTGAAGAGGGGTTAAAAATATCCCGTAATAACGATCGTAAACGCATCATATTACCTATTCACAGAGAGCAGGGTTCCCGGGTACAGAGAATGTTGAATTTCTTGCAGCCGGGTACCTACATTCGTCCACATAAACATCCTTTAAAGCATGCGAGTGAAAGCATATTAGTGCTTCAGGGTGCTATCCGTTTCTTTACTTTTAACGGATCGGGCACTATCCAGGGCGATTATCGATTAAGTAATAACATTCCCGATTGTGTTATTGATATTGAACCGGGCGTATGGCACACATTTGTTGTTTTGCAACGAGATACCGTGATTTTTGAATCGAAACGCGGACCTTACAACGTATTAACGGATAAAGAGTTTGCTCATTGGTCACCGGAGGAAGGATCACCGGAATCACGAATATTTATGGAGAAATTATACAATTTTGAGTGATGCCCTATACAATTTCTTTCTGGGAAGAAGATACCTTTATCAGAACCTATGATTTGATAATCGTAGGAGCAGGTATCGTCGGTTTATCTGCGGCCTATTATTATAAATCAAAATATCCTGAAAAACGTGTACTGGTAATTGAAAAAGGTTTTTATCCACAGGGAGCAAGTACAAGAAATGCGGGCTTTGCATGTTTTGGTTCCGTAACCGAAATATTAGATGATTTAAAGATGGAAAGTGAAGAAGATGTCCAAAATCGTATACGAGCTCGTTACGAGGGACTCAATAAGTTGCGTGCTGTTCTTGGGGATGAACAAATCAGTTACCGCCAATGTGGAGGCTTTGAGTTATTTGAAAATAAGGAGGAATTCAAAAAAGCAGCCAATCATATCGAACGGTTTAATCACTGGTTAGAAGATTTGACAAGTGAAAAAGAGGTGTACCAATCCTGTAGAACCAACGGATATTCGGCTATAAAAAATCGTCTCGAAGGTGCTATTCACACTGGTAAGATGATGAAAACCTTAATAGAAAAAGTCATACAGGTCGGTGTGGAGATTCGATGGAATAGCCGGGTAACACATATTCAGGAATCTCAGATAAAGATTAATGAATCTATAGCGTTAAATGCGCAAAATGTTTTGATTGCCACAAATGGTTTTACTTCGAATTTATTACCGGAATTACCTATTTCGCCAGCAAGAGGATATGTATTTGTGACAAACGAATTGAAAAATAACCAATGGAAGGGCACTTTCCATTATGATAAAGGGTATGTTTATTTTCGGGATATTGGCAATCGTGTCCTGCTCGGAGGTGCCAGAAATCTGGATAAACAAGAGGAGACGAGCAGTGAGTTCAATGTCAATCCCAGGATAAAAAATTGGTTGATTGATTTTGCAAATAATGTATTGAGACTGGAAAATGGCTGGCAGATCGATTACGAATGGACCGGCATCATGGGATTTGCGCAATCGAAATCACCGGTTTTGAAAAAAATATCCGAACATCTTTATACGGCAGTCGGATTAGGTGGGATGGGAGTTGCCATCGGTATGCAAATCGGCAGCGACGCGGTTGAACTTATGGAGGATTAGAGCTTCCTTTTTTGTCGAAGACATACGCGGATTTTTACGGATTTAGAAAAAAAGAATTTTAACTACTTAGATCACGGAGCTTTTACACAGAGGGAATACTGAATTGTTAAAATTCAGAATAAGCATGAAAGGCTTAAACTTGAATAGCTCGGGGGATAACCCGTTGGAAAAAGGTAAAAACATAACCAGCCCCGAAAGGGTAGAATAGATACATGTCAAAAGGTTCTAAAACCATGCTGACTTCTGCTTACCCATCATTCTTCTCCTTAAAATCCCGGTACAATGTTAAAAATTCACTGAGGATCATAGCGGTAGCACCCCAAAGCGGCGTTTCCGGATGCACATCCCAATAAGGAACATTATATGTTTTATTGCGGATAGTCCAGTCTTTAGATTTTAAATTGTCGGTTTGTAATAAAGTGTCTAACTGAACAAAAAAAGCCTCCGCGACTTCGGCAGGATTTATCTGTAACCTCGGACGATCGTCAATATATCCAACTATAGGATAAATGTAATTATTGCTGTTTGGCAGATATAAACCGGTTAACGTTCCCAATACATGAACGCTATTGGTATTGAGCCCCACTTCTTCTTCGGCTTCCCGTAATGCTGTTTCTGTGATCGATTCCCCTTCCATTGTTTTTCCACCGGGGAAGCTGATTTGTCCTTTATGGGTTGGTAAAGTATCAGTTCGAAGAGTCAGAAGCAGCTCTTTTACATTATTTGGAGCATTATATAATAAGATAAGAACTCCGTTTACCCGGATATTTTTTAATTTCGGTAAATAGGATGTTCGTCCTTCATTAGGCTTCGGGGCCATTTTCAATTGTGCCGGCTGACCCGGAAGGTTTTCATCTATTCTGTTTTTCAAATAAATGTAAAATGTATCCATTAAAGAATAAAATTATTGATGAATTCTTGTAATGACACGCAGAACATAGTATCCTTTCACAACCATTATTAATTAGCGAGATTCTTAAGTTGTTAATATTTATATATGTATGACGATAGCTAATTGTTCTTATATCTGGAAAAATATAGTAAAAACAGTTGGCTTCTTTTGTATCGTTTTGGGTTCGTTCTTCATTACAACGGTTGCGAAAGCACAAAATTTGAATAATGATCTGTTACGGGCGATAGCTCTTAAGGAATATAATGAAGTTCGCATTGATATAGACGAAGGTGCAAATGTCAACACCATCGATAAGATGGGTTCGAGTGCATTAATGTATGCTGCGGCCGAGAATGATCCTTATCTTATCAATTATTTGGTTAAAAACGGAGCCGATATTGCTCACAAAAACAATACGGGCAATACGGCATTAACCTGGGCTGTATTTGATGGCAACTTGAAAGCGGTCAATAATCTGATAAAACTGGGGGCAAATGTAAATGTTAAAACCGCAACGGGAGGAACTCCGCTGCATATGTCAGCACTAAAGGGATATAACACTATAGCTTCCATTTTAATAGAAGCTGGTGCCGATATCAATGGAACGGATAATAGTGGCGTTACACCTCTTATGTACGCTGTAGCAAAAAATCATATCGATGTGGTACGTTTGTTGCTGCGCAATGGTGCCGATGTAAATCATCGTGATAAAGCAGGAGAGACCGCCCTGATGTGGGCTGAGCAACGAGGATACGATAATATCGTAACTATTTTACGTGAGGTTGGTGGCTAAAGATTTACAACTATATAAACGGTAGCATGGTATGTCCCTACAAGCTCAATGCTAATTATTATTTGGTTTTGGAGATTTTCCAGGGGATGAGCCGGGGTACTTCACGTTGATATTTTTTATAAGCTTCGCCAAACCGTTCTACCAGTTTTCTTTCCTCATAAACAGAACCAATAGTAAAATAAAGCACGGCAAAGATCAGAATAGTCAATATTCGGGTATTCATAATAGGGGATGTGATCAGGAATAATAGGCTGAACGTATATAATGGATGTCGTACCCATCGATAGATACCGCTTGTAACCAATTCACCCCGTTTCATTTCATCATAATATTCCGGATAAACGCCACCTTTCAGATAAGATAGAACCTGTGGAATACCAAAAAATCGTGCACTTCCGAACTGTTGAGCTGATTTATAGATGAAATATATACTCATAATCTGAATAGCGATGAGGATATAGGCAAAAGGCGAAGGAACCGAGTAAATTGGATAAGTGGGTGGGGGAATGAAAATGTACCATAACACCAGATAAATCAATGAAATCAAATTATAGAAAACCCGGTAAAAAGGCATGAATTTAGGGAAATTATTTTGAATCCATTCCTTTAATCCATGACCGGCTAATAAAGAATGTAATAAGGCAAAAACGATCAGTCCGGCAATACTGAGAATCCATTTAAACATCATAAAAAAATATAGTCCTGATATTTGGCGGAATAATTAAAATTGTGGTGCTAAAATAAGATTAAATAATATGAATTGTTTATTAAGCTTAACGTGAGGTATGGATAAGAATCGCAGAGTTGTAATA
>DATFMK010000615.1:0-4724 GCA_035267005.1 Balneolales bacterium | reverse complement strand
CATAATTATAGTAATAGAGTAATCGCAAATATACATCGGTTAACTCTACCTCATCAATTAATCCTTCCCAATGCATCACAAATTCTCGTTCCAAACGATCAAATCCTGTAATGGATGAGTAGTCACCACCTTCGTATCCTTTAGATTGATCACAGGACAACACATAGCGATGCCGCCAGTGTTTTTGTGGTGGTTTAAGAAGTTTGAGTTCCCCGGTTTTAGTAGGTTCAAATTCATTTTTGTAGGTTATCTCACCAATCAGATATGGCATTTCAATTTTCTTTTCTAACTCGATATCTACATGATGCAGATGATTTGTATTGAAATAACAATCGTCACTGGTAAGAAAGGCTTCATCCGGGGTAGTAGGATAATATCGCCGGGCCCGAAGAAGTTCTTTTTGCGATTTCGCAATTATTACGTATCGATAAAAGTCAGTAGATTCCCGAAGATCATAACGTTCATGGTCTACGTAAGGATCGTTCGGTATAATTTCATTTTCAACCAATTCTTCCCATTCTAAATACTCTCTTCGTTCTTTATCTGAACGCCACTTAACCGCAGAAATATCAATCTTTTTTCCCTGATATAACGGTTTTCGATATTTCATCAGCCAATACCACGGAATAAATACAGGTCGCCATCCTTCAAACGTACTAACTTTTCCTTCTTTATAGAGTTTCCACGCTTTACTCTCAGAAACCCAATCTTCGTAAAAACCAGCTCCTATTCCCGATACACCATTAGCAGTAGATTCTTTTACTCCAAAAATATGTGAACCACCTATCATCTGATTTGTTGAAGAAATGATATCATTATGACGTTCGTAATTTGCATTTTCAGAATAATGCACCGCATTTATAGCACCACCTTTACCACCTTGGTCACCTTTACCTGCCGTTTGAATACCCAAATATGAATGGGTCATATTTTTATACATGATTTGTTTATTAGTAGGCTCACCCTCCGGTTTAACAGGCATTAACCATTCGGCTCCATTATTAATGATAGGTCGGTTTTTCTCATCGACTACCCGGACGAAATGCGGTAAATTGTTAAATAATGTCCGGTATTGCCGATAAATAGTTTCCGTACCATCTCTATCATGAGCTAAAACCTGAACATTATAATTATCATGAGTAAGCATCAAATCCGACATCCGACACGTGGTATCGGTAGATAAGCCTTCCTGACGAGCTTTTAAATAGATGAGTTTAACTTCTACATGGCCTAATTCACGAGTGGTTCGTTCTATCTCTTGATTAATGATCTCATCAACTACGAGTTGTGGTTCCCATGGTTCATAATTGACGATTTTACCATCTTTGGTTCTTATTTTATATAAGTACTTACTACGAACTTTGAAATCATTGAAATAACCATCTAAATCATAATATGGTAGGTCAACAATTATTTCTTGTTTCTTTTTAGTAAGGATATTTGCCATTAGTAGATGTCAGTTAATCACATTTGTACTCTATGTAAAACACAAAAGTTAAGGTATCAGGAATTTGCTATACAAGCAACTGTTTACGAAGTGACATCCAAAATTGGCCGGAATCCCCCAAACCCCCTTTACCAGAAGTGATCTTTATCCTGACTTCTTTTCTACTCATTCGAGTTCCTGCAAATGCGTACTAACGAATTTTCTCAGACAGGGCTTTAAACTCCTCGACTATTTTTAGTTGTCGATTACAAAAGCACCAAGTAAGACATTGGAGTTGCACCAATGTTAACTTACCCGATTATCCAAAATGATCATAGCTAACTTAGATCAAATGGTACAGTCACTAACTGCTTACGTTTCTATCCAGATCAACACAAAGTCTTTTTACGGGTTAATACCCTTTTTTAGCAGATTTTACAGAGAAACGTACCGGGTAGTTTTTCAACTACAATTTTAATATAGAAAATTCTAATATTTCTTGTCAACACATTTTTTATTTAAAATATATTTTCTATATTAATCCACTATACATGGTCGTATAGAGAGTGTTATGTGCCAAGCATAACCATTTCAACTACATACCCTGACATTTTACCGGAGTGTCAGGGTTTTTTTATGCCTATCTGTAAAAGTTTGTAAATTAATATTAGAATTGTTGCTAAATGAATAGATCTGAAATAATTTATAAGTGGATTAATAATTAAACACTATAAGTAGGTATGACACAATTTGATACAGTAAAACGACAAGTTTTAAACCACCCTCGTAATAAGTATATTACCTTTGTTGAAGATCCGCATTCCTATCTTCGACATTGGGATGATAGGCCAGCAGAAACCTACCAAGGTATTACTTCATTGATTGGAGAATATGCTCCTTTTGATCGTATGGGTATAGCCTATGGATATGCTAATAAACACAACATGACGGTTAAAGAAGTTTTAAAAGAATGGAATCAATCTACTGTGATCGGACACACTATTCATAAGGAATTAGAAGAGGTAGGATTAACTGGTAAAACATCAGAAATGATGGAAGTGAATAATGTATATAATTTTTTAAAAACAAATAACTTTCGACCAATAGCTTTTGAATGGGTGGTATGTGATGATAATATCAAGAAAGCTACAGCTATCGATTTAGTTACTTATCATGTTCCCACCAATCGTATTGTGTTGATGGATTATAAAACCAGTAAAAGAATTGATTATAAACCTTTTAAGAATAAAAGGGGTAAACCCAAAATGATGGAATATCCATTAACACATCTTCCTTCTGTAAATTTCTACAAATACTCATTGCAGCTTTGTATAGAGATTAAATGGTTAAAAGAACTTTATTTTAAAAATAACTCAGATATGAAAATCGCCCCCTATGGATATATTCTCCATATAAAGGGCGATCATTTTAAAGCTCATAGAACAATCAATTTAGAATTTGATATTGATCGTTTATATCAATGGGAATTGAATTAAATAATTACATCTTAAATAACTTTAAAACTAAATCTATTATTTCATATGTTATCAAAAAACTCATTCCCAGATTCATTAATATTACTAATAAAATTAGTACCATACCATTGAAAGTTTAAATTAAAGTTAACTTTCATTCCCGAAATCAATATATGTAAATAAACTTTTAAAATTCAATTTAATTATGGTAAAGCATCGTATAGTATTCTCAATAGATAACGATTTCAGAAATTTCACCGTTCAATTTGCTAAAATAGCTGAAAGTTTAGGAATTGAATTACATGATGCTGATTATCAAAATGGTTTCCGGGATGTTAAAGATCCACGAACAGGTAACTCATTACTTCAGAAATGTTATGCTGATCCTTTATACGCTTCGAAACTATTCTATGAAGCACCTATAGTTGAAGAAGGAATATACATTTATGAACAAATGGTTAACTTTCTATCTAATCACGCAAATTTTTACTTTTACGCAAAAGTACATCAATTAACCAATAAACGACTGAATATGGCGTGGTTAGACAAATATAAAATGTTGGAAGGAAATCAAATTTTTTTCCGTAAAAATGTATTGGATATACCAGCCAATATGATCGTGACTGCCAGTTTAAGCGATTGTAATAAATATATCCTAAATAAACGATCCGCTATGTTAATAAAAATGCCTTTTAATCAGGGCAACACTATTCATCCAAGTATTCATATTGCCGACAACATAGCCGATGCCTATAATGAAATTATCAACTATGTAAGGAATTATTAAAATGGAATTCACCCCTATATTCTTTGATTCTGAATTTACCGGGCTTACTAAAGATGCAAGCTTATTATCTATTGGATTTGTGACCTTAGATTCCCGGTATCATTTTTATGTAGAATTTCCATGGCCTTTGCAATGGGGACCTAATGAATGGATGCAAAATAATGTGGTTGCGAATTTTTCATTTAGAAAAGAAACCTATCAATTACAAGGTATTGATGGTGGTCACACTATGCCTCCTGAACCAACAGATGAATCTATTATTGAAGCAGGTATCTTTAAATCGTGGTTTAGACCTTTCTTTTTACATTGGTTAGAAATGGTGAACAATACCCCTTTTATTTTTCCTGATCAGAGGCAATTTTTATTTATTTCGGATTGTGCTGCTTGGGATTGGATATTATTTACTGATTTAATTACACAAGGGAAATCTGCGTTGGATCTACCGGATCAGATTCATCCGGCAGTGTATGATATCAATACTGATCTTCATCGTATATTCGGAAATGGATTTGAACAAGACCGGGCTGAATTAGTGGGTATGAAAAAAACTACGAAACATAATGCATTGGAAGATGCTAAAGTGATTCGAGAAACTTATTTATGGATTCAGGAATACGATAAATACAAAGAAATATAAGATGAATATTTTAGCCTTCGATCCTTCACAAGAATACACTGGATATTGTATTTTAGATGTTAAAAAACGACAAATTATAGAGTATGATTGTATTACAATATTGGATTTATTTTATGAAGAAACAGGTAAATCAATTAAACAGTTAAAAAGAAGTGATGCATATGTTTTTCGTCAACAATTTGCGTTGCGATTTTCGCAAAAAATTTCTTCTATTTTTGAATATAATCCTGATATTACAGAAGTAGCTTTAGAATTTCCTCATGGTTCCCGGAATGCAAAAGGAGCTTGGGGATTAGGTTTATCAAGTGGAATAATTTCTGGAATTGTTATAAATGAATTAGGATGGAAATCTTATCTATTGTATTCTCAATCTGATGCTAAGGAATACATGTTTAATCG
>DATFMK010000614.1:0-11506 GCA_035267005.1 Balneolales bacterium | reverse complement strand
GAGTAATTAAAAGAATGCAATACATGAGTTTGCTCTAAAAAGCCACAAAATTGATTTTTAGCCTTGATTTAGAGCCATATTCAACACTTTTTTAGGCAAAAACACCTTTTTAGAGAAGACTCATACATTGATTGAAAATTGAAAAATAAAAATTATCAGTTTTCATTTACCGATTATTAGAAGGCTGTTGGACTTAGGAAATCATAATGAAAATTTGTCGGTTTGAGACAAATTTCGGGGCCTTTTGAGGAGAATAGTGGTTCTGTTTAACGAAAAAGAGCACGGAATATGGTCAAATTTGACGCATTTGTAGATGGTTCTGCAAAACCAATGCTTTTGTTCAATATCAAAGCCTGAGCAACTTCGAAACCGCAGTATATTAACTATATTCGATGATTTTGAAGTCGCGAAAATGCAGAGATTGGGTAAAAGAACGGTTTTGCAAAGCCTTCTTGCAGTAAATTTATTTAAGTCCGACAGACTCCTGGTTATTAGGCATATCGAAAGGATTTGTATTGAAATACGATCTTATTTCATGAAGAAAGTCAGAAACGAGCTATAGAAGTGATGCAATAATATTTTTTGAGTTCTGTTCATTTAAGTGATGGTGAACATAAAGAATACATATTTAGTAATGTTTGGCTTATCGTTGAAGAAATTTTTTAAAACAGAAATCAGATCATAAAATAGAATCTTTTAGTGATGATATGTCGTTTTGCGGCTATATCAAAAGCGGAGTGAATGCGGCTATAATATGCATCAAATTCAAGAAAAAGCATATTCTCAAAAGTTATGGAAAAGAATCCAAAGAGGAGATGTGAAAGCCCTATCAGAGCTTTTCGAGAGTCGATATTTGAAATTATATAATTATGGCTGCAAAATGATTAATCAGGAGACTATTGTTGAAGATGCCATTCAGGATATATTTATTTCTATTTGGAATGGGCACCATAAATTAGCAGACGTGTCTTCAGTTGAATCCTATCTGTTGATATCACTTCGACGCCGTTTACTCAGGTTAATTGAAAAAGAACGAAAAATATCGAGAAGAGCAGAGCAGCTTGAACCTGAGATCACCTTCAATGCGGGAGAATTTTATTTCGATGAATCGAGGGATGAAGATCGACATAAAGTATTGGCTGAGGCTCTCAATGAGTTACCACCAAGACGTAAAGAAGCGATTTATCTGCATTTTTATAATGGCATGGATTATGCAGAAATCTCTCAAATTATGGATCTCAGTATACAAACTGTCAGAAATTATATCTCACATGCCCTGATACAGGTACGCGAAATCTTAAATGAAAGACCAGTTTCTCATATATTAATATCTGTGATATTTGGTTTAATTATACCTACCGCTCTTTATTTCCATGATTTGTGGCTACGTTAAGCTTGCCTTAAAGCTGTCAGCCATCAGCATTCAGCTTTGGATATCTTAACTACTTATCATTCCTTCATTCCATCCTATTTTTTATCATTTCCCGAAATCTATTGTAAATAAAATATTTATAAATGGTTAGGGAGGGGGATTACGGTAGCCAAATCCTTAAAATCCGAGTAGAATCCAAAAAAAATCAATTTTTTTTCATTTGGATCATTATAAACCCAATCGGCTCGTCTCTTTAAGAACGAACATTCAATAATTAAAAAAGAAAAGAATTTGAATCGAAGACCGGAAAATATCAGGCAACTGTTATCCGATGAATCTTATCATCGGTTTATTGCAGGGAGTGCAGATATTAAAGAAGCTAAAGAATGGCAGCGGTGGATAAATGAGCACTCTGATCATTTGGAAATGCATGAAGAGGCAAAACGTATTCTCAATTCAATGAGAATAACTTCCCAATATCAACCTGATGTAAAGCAGGCACGTGATCATTTAGAAGCCAAGCTACAACATTTGTCCAGTGCTCAATCCCAGCAGAGAGAAAGTCGAATTAATTGGGCTATGCTGTTCAAAGCAGCGGCAGCAATTATGTTGATTGCCGTTTCAAGTTATTTCTACTGGGGCGTTTATTTGTCTCAAAAAGCTAAAGATTCTGTACCGGTCACGACGAAAACTATTGCTACAAATTACGGTGTTCAAAAAACGATCAAATTATCAAATGGATCCAGAATTATATTAGCACCCCATTCAAGCATCAGTTATCAAAGCGACTGGTTAAAAAAATCAGTAAAAAAGGTAAAACTAAAAGGGGCCGCATATTTTGATATCAGAGAGAAAAGAAAAGCGAATAATCACCTTCCGGAATATGAAATAGATACTCCTGATGGTATTATTCGAGATTACGGAACTCAATTTAATGTTTCAACATTTAATAACTACACAACGGTTGTTTTACAAAAAGGAATCGTCGCAGTCGTAAAAAAAGACAGTCATCAGGCAGAACTAAAACTTAAACCCAAACAGATGGCTGTTTTATCAAGAGCGAAGGAATCCGTCGTTGTTAGGAATGTTGACCCCAGAGTGTATACATCGTGGACTACTCATTTATTATATTTCGATCATACCCCCTTAAAAGAATTAACCCAATCGCTATCGAATCGATATGGCTTGAAATTTATTGTTCAGGATCCAAGCCTGTTACAAAAAAAGCTGACAGGAGCTATTGATAAAACAGACGTTAACTCTCTCTTATCTGTCGTCGCACGAGTTTTACATTTAAAAATAACGGTAAAGGGTGATACCGTGCATATTCGACATTTGGATTTATAATCAACCCAAAATGGAGCTGTATATGATAAATAAAAAAATACAAACCATTATTCTGCTATTCCTTCTGGTGGGATGGAGCAATGTTCTTGCTGCACCAACCTACCAGACGAATATTCAGAACATTATTTTAGACAAAACATCAAATAAAAATGACTATGCAACGGTGGTGAATAAACCTAATTCATCCCGTCTAATGGTAAAGAGTATGCCTCTGAAAAAGGCGCTCAATTTGATTCACAATCATTTTAATGTTGTTTTCTTATTCGAAAGTAACATTTTAAATGGTAAACGAGTACAGTATGGAAAACCGCTTCCCCAAAATCAGGAAGATGCGGTTAAGGCCGTATTAACCGGTCAGAATTTAAAATTCAATAAGTTAAACGCTCATTGTTATGCTATTTATTCTCCCAATGATCCACACCGGAATTCAGAGAATAAGGCTAATGAGATCAGGCAAACTACAATAACGGGTAAAATAACCGATGCCAGTACAGGTGATCCTTTGCCTGGCGTTAATATTTTTGTACCGAATACAACAGTCGGGACTTCTTCAGGAAGTAACGGAAATTATTCATTGTCGGTACCGGATAATGCCGATTCGCTTGTGTATTCCTATATCGGTTATAAGACACAGCGGGTTGCTATAAATAACCGGACGAAGATTAATATTCAACTACAGCCAACTACTATTAATGCTAATCAGGTAGTTGTTGTTGGTTATGGTACCCAGAGGAAAAGTGATTTAACTGGGTCTATTTCAACGGTAAAAGGTAATCAGATTAGTAAAATACCGACGACCAATGTTGGAAATGCGTTGCAGGGACAAGTGGCCGGTGTTCAGATAACGCCAAATTCTGGTCAGCCAGGAGCCCAATCGACGATTCGAATTCGAGGTGTCGGTACCTTAAACAACTCCAACCCGATTTATGTAGTTGATGGGGTGATTACGAATGACATATCCTATCTCAATCCTGAGAATGTGCAATCTGTTGAAGTTTTGAAAGATGCTTCAGCTACAGCCATTTATGGTTCGAGAGGTGCCAATGGTGTGATTATCATTACCACTAAAAAGGGTAAAAAGAATGAAAAAGCACAAATTAATTTAGATGCTTATTACGGAGTACAAAAAATAGAGAATAAGATATCGTTGACCGATGCCGCACAATACGCAAAATTAGTAAATGAGTTAAATGCCAACGAAGGTCGATCTCCAGCATTTCAAAATCCCAGTTCATTAGGTATTGGAACAAACTGGCAAAATCAAGTCTACCGGACTGCCCCAACTCAGAATTATGATCTTTCGATAAGTGGCGGTACCAAAAAAATGACTTATAGTGTTAGTGGTGATTATGTCGGACAACAGGGAATTATTCCGGGATCACAATATCAACGGGTTTCGTTGCGTGTGAATAATGATTATTACCTTACAAAGCATTTAACAGTTGGTCATAATATTGCTTACATGCACGATTATCAGCAACAAGCTGCAAATGGCGTTGTTTCTCAGGCTTATCAAGCCGATCCAACGAAGAGCCCGTTCAATTCAAGTGGTGATTACAATAATATTACACAAAATGCACCGGTAGGTAACCCGTTGGCCACTATTCATTACAATCACAACCGGCATTTTGCCAACCGGATTGTAGGTAATGTGTATGCTAAATTACATTTTTTACAAAGTTTTCAGTTGAAAACCAGTTTTGGTTTGGATAGCTGGCAAAGAAACTGGAAAACATTTACTCCACAATTTTATGTATCACCTATCCAACAGACGCAACATAGTCAGTTGAATGTTTACGACGAGAACTCCAGAAACTGGCAGTGGGATAACACGGTAACTTACAAGCATTCTTTCGGATTTCAACATGTGAAAGTAATGGCCGGTGTTACTGCGCAAGGTTACAAAGATGCCCTTCTATCAGGATCCAGACAAGATATTGCCGGTAATGGAAGCGATCCTGCTTTATGGTATTTGAGTGCTGGCAATCAACAAAGTCAGACTAATTCCAATACGGCATCGGACTGGAATATGCTTTCATACCTGTTCCGTGGTAACTATAATTATCACAACCGGTATTTACTGACCGCAACCTATCGTATTGATGGATCTTCCCGGTTTGGTCAGAATAACCGGTATGGACATTTCCCTTCATTAGCATTAGGATGGCATATATCGAATGAGCAGTTTATGCAAAACGTCAAGTTCATCAGTAACTTAAAGTTGCGTGCCAGTTGGGGTAAAGTTGGTAATGACAAAATTAGTGATTATCCCGGTATACCAACCGTCACTTCAAACCTGAATGCTGTCTTTGGTCCCAATGAAACGATCAATTACGGAGCGACTATTGTCTCTCTTGCAAATCCGGATGTAAGATGGGAAGAAACGACACAAAAAGATGTTGGTTTGGAAGCCGGATTTTTTAACAACGAACTAACATTTAATGTCGATTACTATAATAAGTATACGAGCGGTATTCTTGTACAGGCGCCGATACCTGCTTATGTAGGTGCTAATAACATTCCATATGTTAATGCTGCAGCAGTGACCAACCGGGGTTTTGATTTTAATGTACAATGGAATCAAACCGTTAGCGGATTTCATTATTCCCTTGGTTTTGTAGCATCCACTGTCCATAACGTTGTTAATAAACTTGGACAAGGTCAGGAAGCCATTTATGGCGGACCGGCCGGAATTGGTGGAAAATTAGCTACACGTACCGTTGTCGGCGGACCCATTGGCGCTTTTTATGGATATAAAGTCGTTGGAGTATTTCAAAATCAATCAGACTTAAGTAAGTATCCACAATTGGGATCCGAGCAACCGGGTGATTTACGCTATCAGGATACGAATGGTGATGGGGTTATTACCTCTGCAGACCGTACCTATCTTGGCTCACCCATTCCAAGTTTCATTTATGGTATTAATTTAAATGCCAGTTATAAGGGATTTGACCTTTCTATTAATACAAGTGGACAAACCGGGAATAAGATCTATAATGCCAAGAAGATGGATCGATTTGGCACACCTAATTTCCCGATTTCCTTTATGCAACGCTGGCATGGACCGGGAACAAGTAATACCCATCCCCGAATTACCAATGGCGGTGTGAATTATGAAGTATCGAGCCGGTTCATCGAAAATGGAGCCTATTTCAAAATTAGAAATGTCCAGTTAGGATATAATCTGCCTCGAAGAATTGCGAAAATGGCAAATGTAAGTAACCTGAAACTCTACGTGAATGCAGAGAATCTGGTCACATTTACAAACTACAACGGTTACACTCCCGAAATTTCAGGAGGCAGCGTAATTAATAATGGAATTGATATGGGAAGTTATCCTATAGCACGTACGTTCACCGTTGGCGTAAATGTTAAATTCTGACGATATGGGCGGTATAAGAATTTTTAAATCCAAAAAAGGCAGCATTATGAAAATTCATAATAAATTTTTAAAAACCATCTTGAGTTTGGCGGTAATAGCTGTGGCCATACCGCTTGTAACAACGAGTTGCAACAGCTTATTGAATGATAAGCCACTTGGACAGCAGACTTCCAAAACATTCTTTAAAACCAAACAGGATGCTATCGATGCCACAAATGCCACCTATCAGATTTTGCGCACGTGGCAGGTTCATGTATTTTCCTATTTAGGGATAACGGATATCATTTCCGATGATGCCAACAAAGGAAGTACTCCTACTGATGCATCCTTTCTGGCACAACTTAATAATTTGAATTATGATGCCGGAAATCTGGCTTTTAAAGATCCATGGACCGGTTACTACAAAGGTATTTACCGGGCAAACCTGGCCATCCAAAATATTCCAAAAATAAAGATGGATCAGACATTGAAAGATCGTCTGATAGCAGAAAATAAGTTTCTGCGAGCCTATTTCTATTTTTTCCTGGAACGTGGATGGCATAATGTTCCATTGATCACCAAACCATTAAATCCCAATCAATATTATAATCAGCCGAACGCCAGTCCTGATTCGGTTTATGCTCAGATAATAAGTGATTTGCAATATGGTATTAATCATCTGCCAGAGAAGTCACAATATTCAGCATCTGATCTTGGCAGGGCCACGAAAGGTGCCGCTGAAGGGATGCTTGCCAAAGTTTATCTCTACCGTCAGGATTATAAAAATGCGGAAAAATATGCTGATATGGTTATTAATTCAGGTCAATATTCCTTATTGCCGGATTATTCCAAAATTTTTACTCGTGCCGGAGAAAATTCATCGGGTACCATTTTTTCCGTTCAGAATACGGCTACAAGCACCAATGAAGGTGGAAGTCAGTACGATCAGGTACAAGGGGTACGGGGTAATCCAAATCTTGGATGGGGATTCAATAATCCATCGAAAGATTTGATAAAATCATACTCTCCAGGCGACCCCCGGCAGGAATCCACCGTATTATTTGTCTGGGAAGAATTACCTGATGGAACGGGACGTGCCGTACATAAAAATCCAAACATGGTTGATGAAGATTATAATCAAAAAGCATTTGTGAGTGATAAACACCCAGGTGGACAAGGTGATGGACCGGGAAATATCCGAATTTTACGATATGCTGATGTCTTGTTGATCAAAGCCGAAGCTGCTTATCAAAATGGTGAAACAAGCACCGCTCAGAAATATCTGAATATGGTACAAGATCGTGCTCGAAATGGACGTACCGCAACGATAGGAGCATCCATAGAACCGGTCGCACCTATTATTGCAGATACACTCGGTATGTCGAATCAACAAGGTAAACCACTGTTACGTTACGTATGGCCGGGATCTGCTGCTGCAAAAGCTGGCATGAAATCATTCTCATTCGGTCTGGTAAATAATAATTCTGAAATCCAGGTTGATACCTTAGATATCGTACAAAGTGTCAATGGTCAGCCTGTTAATAGCGTGGCAGATTATATGAAGGCTATGAAAAATGTATCACCGAATCAAAGTATGACAATGAGAGTGATGCAGGTTACCCAGACATATGATTCCGCTAATCAGAAGATGACAACGAATTCAAGTACGATCGTTGCAACCATGACAGCCATGCCATTATTGCCGAATATAACGGCTACCGGTAAAACATTGTTACATGATATTTGGCATGAACGCAGGTCCGAATTGGCTATGGAACAACATCGCTGGTTTGACTTACTCAGACAAAATAAAGTTGATCCGGGTTGGGCCGCTAAAGAAATGGCTAAAGATGGTAAGAACTTCAAACAAAAAAATACGGTCTTCCCCATTCCTCAAACCGAAATCGATTTGAGTAACGGAGCGTTAAAACAGAATTCACTCTGGAAGTAACGAACCATATCCTATATCAAAACGGGATGTCATCTTTAAGTGATGGCATCCCCGTTTTTTATTGATATAGATCTTCTCGAGATTTATAAGAATAAAATATAATAGGTGATGTTGTGATATAACTTTTGGTTAAAATTGAAAATACTCTGAAGTAACTATTAATACGGAGTTATAGTTATATGATATTTACATAATTAATAATTTATGCATAAATTTCGGTTTGATTTTTGGTGGATCAATAGGCTTCGGATATATTATTTAAAATTACTGTTAACCATTATTATGAAATGAGTTGTAAGAGAAGTTCAATCATAATTTCTTCAATGCTGACATTCATTTTAATCAGTTGCTTTGGAATGGATTGCAAAGCACAAAATGAATATCACAAAAAAATGAACAGTGAACAGATCAATCAAAAGGTTGATTCACTGCTCGGTCGAATGTCTCTCCAGGAAAAGATAGGTCAATTGACTATTATGGGAGGAGATCATAAGAATTTAAAAGAATATATCAGCAAAGGATTATTAGGGGGAACAAATGGGGTTTTACCGGGCAAAGATGTTTATCATTATACGTTGAAAATGCAAAAATTGGCTATGCAATCCCCTTTGAAAATACCATTGTGGTTTATGGGGGATGTCATTCATGGATTCAGAACGATATTTCCTGCTCCCTTAGCTATGGCCAGTTCCTGGAATCCCTCATTAGTGGAATCGGCTGATAGTGTTGCCGCGGTTGAAGCAACATCAGCCGGAGTAGACTGGACTTTTACTCCATTATTAGGAATAACTCGTGATCCTCGCTGGGGACGGGATATTGAGGGCTTTGGAGAAGATCCATATTTAGTGTCGCAATATGCAAAAGCCACTGTAAAAGGGTTCCAACAGGGAAATTTGATGAATCCTCGTACGATGATGGCAACGGCCAAGCATTTTGCAGGTTATAGCGACGTCCAGGCAGGACGGGATTATAATACTGTGGATATGTCGATGCACAGGTTATATCAAATGTATTTGCCTCCCTTTCATGCGGCAGTTAAACAGGGTGTATCTGCTATAATGCCAGCTTTCATAGCTTTAAATGGTATTCCTGCTACAGCAAATCATTTTTTATTACGTCATATTTTGCGAAAAGAATGGGGTTTTAAAGGAGTTATCGTTTCCGATTATAATGCCATTCCTGAATTACAACAGCATGGTGTGGCGGGAAATCCGGTATCAGCTGCCAGGCAGGCATTTAAAGCTGGAGTAACGATCGATTTACACAGTGGTACCTATTTTAAAGAATTGCCCAAATTAGTCAGAAAAGGTGTTATTAGTGAAGCGAGTATCGATTCTGCTGTTCGAAGAGTGTTGATCAAGAAATATGAACTTGGACTTTTTAATAATCCCTTTCATTATGGAGATTCAACATTAGCGCTTGATGCACAGAAGAAATTGAGTAAAGCTCATTTACGTTTTGCCAAAAAAGCGGCGGAAGAATCCATTGTATTATTGAAAAACAAAAATCAGGTCCTTCCATTGTCGAAAAAGATTCATTCGTTAGCCATAATTGGTCCTTTAGCCAACGATAAAGCCGATCTTTTAGGACCAGTACACGCATTGGGAGAGCCTAAAGAAGCTATTTCCCTATTGCAAGGCATTAAAGAGAAAGTGGGATCTCATGTGAAGATTCATTATGCGAAAGGAACCGGATTTAATAAGCAATCCACATCCGGCTTTAAAAAAGCTGTCGAAGCGGCAAATGAATCGGATGCTGTTATTATGGCGATTGGCGAAAGTGCCGGAATGAGCGGAGAAGGTAACAGCCGTTCCAAGCTTGGATTACCCGGAAATCAGTTGGATTTGGTAAAAGCTGTCATGAAAACGGGAAAACCTGTAATCGTTGTTTTAATGAATGGGCGACCATTAACGATCGACTGGCTAAACGATCATGTTCCGGCATTACTCGAAACTTGGTTTTTAGGAACCGAATCGGGCCCTGCTATATCGAACGTAATATTTGGAGATTACAATCCGTCTGGTAAACTACCCATAACTTTTCCCAGAGATGTTGGACAGATCCCCATTTTTTATAATCATCTAAATACGGGAAGACCGTTTAAGCCCGGTGACCGTTATACATCCCATTATATTGATGTCCCAAATACACCGCTTTATCCTTTTGGATATGGATTGAGTTATACCACATTCTCATTCTCCAAACCCCATTTAAATACACAAAAAATGGGTTGGAGTGATACTTTGAATGTATCGGTAGCTGTTAAAAATACCGGTGAAAAAGCAGGTAATGAAGTTGTGCAATGTTATATCCGTGATCTTGTTGCGAGCGTGAGCCGGCCGGTAAAAGTGTTAAAAGGATTTAAAAGAGTGTATTTAAAACCGGGTGAGATGAAAAAAGTTAACTTTAAATTGTCACGTAGCGATCTCTCATTTTATAAAAGAAATCTTACTTTTGGTGCCGAACCGGGAGCTTTTAAAGTTTTTGTCGGAGGTAGCTCTTCAGATGTAAAATCAGCACGTTTCCAACTTTTAAAAGGCAATTAAAAAGTGATAACATTATTAATTAGCAAATAGATTATCATCATGAAAAAATATTATTATCCTATTATTCTGATAATTTCTTTGATGTTAACAGCGGTCAGTTGCAAGCATCTTGCTGTCGGATCAAAGACCAAAGTTCAATATTCCCAAACTGAGAAACAGGCCTTTCTGGATACGCTGGAAAAGAGGACCTTTCACTATTTTTGGGATAAGGCCGATCCAAATACAGGTTTGATTCCGGACCGAGCCCCTACCAAAACGTTTTCGAGTATTGCAGCCACTGGTTTCGGACTCGCCGCTGATGTCGTAGGTGCCAATCGTGGTTATGTTACCCGATCTCAGGCAGCTAACCGCGTTTTAAAAACGCTGAAATTTTTCTGGAATGCACCGATGGGATCCCAAGCGGCTGATGTAACCGGTTATCATGGATTTTACTATCATTTTTTACATATGAGTACAGGTAAACGTTTTAAAAATGTAGAATTGTCTTCTATCGACACTACCTGGTTATTAGCTGGTATTTTAGTTTGCCGGGATTATTTTAATGGATCATCACCTGTTGAGCATCAAATCCGGTCACTTGCTGATTCTATAAATGACCGGGTGGATTGGAAGTGGTTTACCAAGAGTGACAGCCTGGTCAGTATGGGCTGGCATCCTTCGAGTGGTTTTCTGAAAGCGGAATGGAAAGGATATAATGAAGGTAGTTTCCTCTATGTACTTGCCTTGGGATCACCCACACATCCCTTAGGACCGGTAAGCTGGAAGAAGTGGACAGATGGTTACGATTGGGCCAGTTATTATGGATATCAGGCCGTACAATTCGGACCACTTTTTGGTCATCAGTATTCTCAAATGTTTGTCAATTATAAAGGTATTCAGGATGCTTACATGAAAAAAGTGGGCAGTACCTATTTTCAAAACTCCAAAAA
>DATFMK010000613.1:0-2529 GCA_035267005.1 Balneolales bacterium | reverse complement strand
AACGGATTAAAAATTTCTTGCATTGTTTTTTCATCCATACCACAGCCATTGTCTTTAACTTCCAAAATTATGTGGTGCAGCCAGTTGCTGTGAACTGCAACGTTCAGCTCTATCCGAGGGTCACGATACTCTGCAGCCTGGATGGCGTTAATCAACAGATTAATCAGAATTTGTTCTAAGGCAAATGGATCGGACCAGACCTGAGGAAGATTTTCTGGAATATTCGTTATGAAGCTTATGTTCCTTTCTTTCAGCCGGCCGCGACACATGGAAAGTGCCTTTTCGATAACCGGATTCAGATCTATCCATTCTTCCTTGATCCTAGCTCTGAACTGACTAAAATCTTTCAAATTAGACACGAAGGTGCAGATTCGATCAGATCCATGTTGAACGTTTTCTAAAAGCTTAAATATGTCTTTGCGAAAATCGGTGTAAGACATATTGCATAATTCAATGTCGGGATGATCTTTATAATGGGTATCAAAAATAGGCAGCATCTCCGTGATGTAATTTTTTAGTACCGGGAGGTTTAAACTAATAAAATTGTTGGGGTTGTTAATTTCATGGGCAATACTGGATACCAGCAATCCAAGGGCGGCCATTTTCTCATTGTGGATGAGCTGTTTTTCAAGCAACCGCTGCTCGGTGATATCACTTATGCGCAAAAGCAGATTTTCGCTTTTGCCATCCCCGGTTTTCACAGGATATATGAAAACATTTTCCATTCTTTCGGGATCCATAAAGCCCTTACGTTCGAATTGCATGCCTTTGTCGCTTGATATCGCTGTTGGTACATCACAGCCTGGGCAGGGTGCAGCGCTATCTCTTAACATCTGGTGACATTTGGATTCAAAAATGACCAAATCCTCTAATAGACCATAGTAGTCCGCTGCGGCTTTGTTTATTATTTTTACCCTCATGTCCCTGTCTAGCAAAACGAGTGGTTCTGAAATCCCATCAAATACTGCCTTAAGAATTTTCTGGCTATGCCTCAAGCCTGCTTCTGCGTGCACCCTCTCGGCAATTTCGGCATTAAGAAGCTCGTTGGACTCTGATAACTTTTTTGTTCTTTCTTCAACTCGCTTTTCCAATTCATTTTGTAACCTGAGCAGAGACTCTTCAGTTTTCCTTTGTTTGGAAAAAAAAAGTGAAATGATTATCCCAAAAATTGTAAAAAATATTAATACTTGAAATCGAAAAAAAAGCTCAGGTTTTGGTATTTTAAAAATTACCAAATTAAGAAATGAGTCTTCGTAAAAAAATAAGCTATCCGCAGCGGAGTCGAAAACCCATACGATTAGACCAAAAACAAATGCCGCAAGTATGATAAAGTGTTCTTTTTTCATCTAACTCCCTATCTGCTAAACACTCCGTTTGTTCGAAAAGCTAAATTATAAAACATTTTAAGAGTCGATTTTAAAAATGATTTTGGTATTTTTACGCTTTGAAGCAAAAATTTTCGCACAGGTAAAGTAAAAAGTTAAGTTACATATGAATCTTTATTGTTATGGTTACTTTGTGACATTAAATTAATGTTTTATAGTAGGTCAATTTTCTGGTGAGGCAAGGGACACAAGATCTTGTGTCTAACCTAATTGACAGGGAACTTGTGATTTATCTAAAACTTGTAAAAATTAAAGATATTCTCAAAATGATTGAGGTCACCCTTCCCGACCCCTATCACCTTTCCGTTTCTGAATATATAAAACTTCTGGGGACGAAAAGAATTCTTTGATTCACCTTACTTTTAAAGTCTGCTGTTTCTTGTTTTTAATTAGAATTCCACGCCCTTTGGGCGTGGTCAGAGGCAATTGATTTTACCAAATTGCCTGCTCATGGTAAATCCAATGTTGAGTTGTCCCCACAACTTAAACAAAGGAGCAACCTATGAGCAGATTTAAAAAGTTATCACATGTACTATGGCGTTGCCAATATCATAATGTATGGGTACCCAAGTATCGACACCGCGTACTGACAGGTGAAGTTGGTCAAGAAGTAAAGAATTGTATACAAGTTTTTTCAGGTCAACTGGGATGCGAGGTCGTGGAGGTGAACATCCAGCAAGACCACATTCATCTGATATCCAATGTGCCGCCGAAGGTATCCATATCGAAGTTTATGGGCACGCTGAAAGGGCGAACAGCCATCAGGGTTTTTAGTAAATTTCCGTATTTAAAGCAGAAACCCTATTGGGGTAACCATTTTTGGGCACCGGGCTACTGTGTTGATACAGTTGGTTTAGATGCGGAGATGATCCGCAAATATGTAAAGTACCAAGAAAACGTTGAACGTAGACAAGAGCAACTGCAGTTCAAATTTTAAAAGAAACCAGGGGACAACTCCAGTTTGCCTCCTCTGGGGGCATGCTTCCGCCCCCTTTTAGGGGGCTTAATCAATACCACGTCCTCTGGGCGTGGTTGTTTATGTGCGCCTGGCATGGCGCACTTACCGAGCTTCCGGCGCAAGTCGGAAGTCATAAAATGCCCGCCGTTACCGGACGGAAGGGCGACGCCAACAAGGCAAGGGCAG
>DATFMK010000612.1:0-2771 GCA_035267005.1 Balneolales bacterium | reverse complement strand
ACGAATATCGTTATTTCTTTGTTACTCATTTTTGCGTTTCAATCCTTATTCTCGTGGATGAGTTTTTCAAAGGTTCCTCGATTAAGCCGGATTAGCTCAATGGTAGAGGTTTCAATCCTTATTCTCGTGGATGAGTTTTTCAAAGCAAGTGGAGAAAGAGTATTGCCAAAACCGAAAACATGTTTCAATCCTTATTCTCGTGGATGAGTTTTTCAAAGCGTAACGCTTATTGGAGACCTGAAAGATGGGGCAAAGTTTCAATCCTTATTCTCGTGGATGAGTTTTTCAAAGAGCAAATTTTGAATAATTATATGATTTTTCTTCATTTACATTGATATTCGATTCTTTTAAATCCAAGAAACTACCCCTTAATTTCATGTCATTTTCTGCAATATTTAGATTTTTCCGAATCAATCGTTGCTTTATATTATTGGTGCCTAATAATTTAGGAGGTTGACACTTAATTTTCTAATAAATACCCGGTAGGAATTTTTGATTTCATCCCTTATTCTGATATTCATTTTATACAAATATTCCGGTAAGTGCAATCGACACATCGCCGTTTAAAACGGGTGGCTTTAGGAAACCGGTTCTTTTGTATGATGGTTATGATCTCTTTTGCACAGTTTTTCACCTTTTCTTTGGCTTTTTCGGTTATCGGAACTTCAATTAGTTTATTCTGACTTCTCGTATATACAAGATAGCCTTTCCGAACCGGATAATTATAATTGGTCTCAATAAGCCATGCATAACAATACAATTGCGTTTTATAGGTACTGAATATCTTATCTTTGTATTTGGCGAATTTATAATCGAGTAGCGACATCGTATCATCATTCAACAATAGTACTTCATCTACTTTTCCGCGAAGATATTCATTGGTCAAATATTCTTCCTGATATTTCTCTTTGACACCGATCTTTTTCCTGAGATAATCTTTATTAATCCTTGATTTCTTTTCATGTATTTGCCTTCCGCGAATCGCCTTATACGATTTTTCTTCATATTGTGGAATATTCAGTACATTCTGGAAGTAAATGAACCGCGGACAATATAAATATTCTATAATTTCGGACGGGGTAATCGTAAAATCACTCATAAAAACATGGATTTTATTTCTTCGGAAACTTCTTTCTTATCGAATGCCTGCCCCATCAATACGGTATCTTTCAATTCATCTTTACTCATTGGGAAAATATATACCGAGTCATTCTCTTCATCAATAAGGTCTGATATTTGTAATTCCAGCGTATCTTTACCGTTCTGATCTAACCTGCCCAGAAATACGGAATATTGAACACGCATCAGACCACTTTGCTCACACGCATCAGAGACTTTGGTACGGCTTTTATCCTTTTTAATATCATATAGAACCCAGCAAATCATAAATTTTTACTTTTCGATTAAGGTATTGGCAAATGTATGTGCATCCTGCTGAATAGCATTCATGCGGGTTTGATTACGTCCGCGATACCGGATTTTTTCCACATCGAATTGTTCGATAAATGCCTGAACAATCATTTTCTTCCCATCTTTAGTGAGACCGATGCCGTTTTTGATCTCTCTGGTATGCGATTGTTTCACTTTCTTGGCGGAGAATAATTTGAAGATCGCATAATCAGCGAATGGACGGTATGGTTCGATAAAATCAAATACAAAACTACGTTTGTTGTAATCGTCGCGATGCAAAAAACCGATATAGGGATCCAGACCGGCAATCATCACACAGCGTTCAATTCGACTGTATAAAATGCCGTATGCATAATTTAAGAAAGCATTAAAAGCATCTTCAGCCGGACGAAAACTTCTTCCTTTGAATTGATATTGAGCAGTCAAAAGTGTGGATAGGTTACCAAAATAAGCACGGCCTGCCGATCCTTCAAAGCCACGCAGGCTGCCTTCAATTTCGGAAATATGATCGCCTTCCAGCTTTTTAATTTTCGCAACGGTTTCTTCAATTTTGCTTATTAGCTGATCCATTTCATCCCGCCTGGTCTTCCGGTGTTTCTTAAGTTTTTTGAACAATTCAATCTGATTATTCAATTTGTCACCGATCCAGGATTTTACCCAATAAACGGCTTCCTGATTCATACTCGCTTCCAGTTGACGTTTACGGATACGGGTTGTACTACCCAACTTACTGTGCCATATACGTCCGATCGGAGCACCATCGCCTTCAACAAATACGATATCGATATTATATTGTAAAGCCACCTGGACCGCCTCCCAGGTCAACGTTGTACCCTTGTCCAATACAATCGTCGTAACTTTTTGCGGAGCGATTTTCTTTTTAATCTTTTTATCATCTTTCGGAATTTTGACTTCGAACATTCCTTTATAAACATGAAGGAACGTTCCGAATGTTGTTAAGTAAAGTTGCATTGTAATTTCCTCTTTAACCAGACCTGACAGGTTTTAAAAACCCGCCAGTTCTTTTTAACTATCTTTCCAGATTAATAAAACTCCTCCAAATTAATTTGAAGTTCTTGCTGATGATATTTTTGAAATTGATCTCTATTTCCGAACCAATATAATATCGTTGTTCTCTCCAATTGCGTCTGCTTTCGAGATAAGATGATCTGATAGGAGCTAAACGGCCAATCCGACAGATCATCTACAAATCCATGATGTACCGGGTTTTGATGGATGTAGTAGACCAGATGGTTATAATAGATTGGATTGTTAATGGGTTTGCGTTTCAAATTTTTCAGGAACAGTTTTCCCTTACGATCGTATTTTTTGTTGAACGCTTTGGTATATCCATTTAATAA
>DATFMK010000611.1:0-7491 GCA_035267005.1 Balneolales bacterium | reverse complement strand
AACGACCAATGGATTGCTCCTTCCCATCTTACTGATCCGATAAGTGATTATGCCTTTAAATTCGAAGTGTATGTAAAAGCTCCTATGAGTAATGGAGAAATTCGAATCGATCCAGGTCACTATGAGGCAAATGGTAATTTTACGCCAGCAGGTTATACCGGGCTTTATAACCCGTGGGAAAATTCACCTAAGTATACTACTGATGGATGGCAAACCATTGTTATTCCATTAAATGAATTTAAGACAAATAATGGAACAGGAAGCGGAGCTACGAGTCTTACACAAATCTTAGATAGCAGCGGTTCCTCTGCATTAAGTATTGAATACGTAAATTCAGGTAATGCTCCACAATCAATTGATTTGGCTATCGATAACATCAGAGTGGTCAAGATTAAATAACATTTATGAAAGTTTGATTCCCCATAACACCATAGCCTGATTCAGAGAATCAGTAGAACTCCGGTATAACAGTTTCATCGTTGTGCCGGAGTTTTTTAATAATATGGGAAAACTTGAAAAAACGTATAGATTGATCAAAAATAATATCGAATTCAAGTTAAATAACTCCGTGAACACCGTGTAAATTCTCTGTGTTCCCAGTGGTTTGGGTTTTTAATATATATAATCTGAACCCATCATATTCATAAAAAAAGCCCGCCTCAAAAGAGACGGACTTTTTCAATAAGCTACTAACGAATGTTAATTCTGTATTAACTTTCCGCTTTGCTTGCTTTGACCATATTGCGCAATACGTTGTGCAGAATGCCACCGTTACGGTAGTAATCAATTTCTACCGGTGTATCGATACGGCAAATCGTGTCGAATTCGACTTTCGATCCGTCTTCTTTAGTGGCAACGACTTTAACCTTTTGTTTCGGTTTCAGATCATCATCCACCTGAATATCGAAATGTTCGTTACCGGTTAGACCGAGTTTTTTATAGCCTTCGCCTTCTTCAAACTGCAATGGCAGAACGCCCATACCAACCAGGTTGGAACGGTGAATACGTTCATAAGATTCAGCAAGAACGGCTTGAATACCGAGCAGAATCGTACCTTTAGCGGCCCAGTCGCGGGAGGAACCTGTTCCGTATTCCTTACCAGCCAGAACAACTAATGGGGTATCATTAGCCTTATATTTTTCGGCAGCTTCATAGATACTCATAACTTTATCTTCCGGCAGGTAGGTGGTAAATCCACCTTCAGTACCGGGTGCCATTTGATTTTTCAGACGAATATTGGCAAAAGTACCACGTGTCATAACTCGGTCGTTACCCCGGCGTGATCCGTATGAATTGAAATCTTCTTTCTTGACGCCATGATCAATCAGATACTTACCGGCAGGAGCGTCTTCTTTAATAGCACCGGCTGGCGAGATATGGTCAGTGGTAATTGAATCTCCAACTTTAACCAATACTCTCGCACCTTCAATTGATTTGATAGACTCGGCGTCTTCCGACATATCAATAAAGAAAGGTGGTTCTTGTATGTAAGTCGATTTTTCATCCCAATCGAAAAGTTCGCCACCTGTGACGGGTATTTCATTCCATTTTGGATTCGATTCGGCGATTCCTTCATAATTCTTTCTGAAGAGATCAGGACGAACGGCGTCATCCAGATGTTCCAGAATTTCTTCGGAGGTTGGCCATACATCTTTCAGATATACATCATTATCTTCTTTATCTTTACCGATCGGATCTTTCGTCAGATCCACATCCACGCTGCCGGCTAAAGCATAAGCAACAACAAGTGGTGGAGAAGCCAGATAATTGGCTTTGACATTTTGATGGATACGTCCTTCAAAATTACGATTTCCGGAAAGGACGCCTGCAACAATCAAATCTCCGTCTTTTATAGCCGCTTCAACAGGTTCAGGCAGCGGACCAGAGTTACCAATACAAGTAGTACAACCATATCCGACCAGATTGAATCCGAGTTTGTCGAGATAGGGCGTTAAACCGGCTTCTTCGAGATAATCGGTTACCACACGGGAACCCGGTGCCAGTGAAGTTTTGACGTAGGGAGGTACTTTTAATCCTTTTTCAACAGCTTTTTTAGCAAGGATACCGGCACCTAACATGACAGATGGATTCGAGGTGTTGGTACAACTGGTAATAGCAGCGATAACCACATCGCCATGCTTCATGTCAATTTCCTGACCGTTTTTATACTTACCACGGTTTTCTAATGCTTCCCTAGAAAGGGCAAATCCTTTCGTTAGCTCATCACTAACGAGTGATTTGTTGAATTCATCTTTCATATTGGTAAGTGTGATACGATCCTGTGGACGTTTAGGTCCGGCGAGAGATGGTTCCACTTCACCCAGATCCAGATGAAGCGTATCGCTGAACATCGGATCTTCGGTTTCATCAGTACGGTAAATACCTTGTTCCTGCGTATAACGACGTACCAGTTCCACTTGTTCGTCAGAACGGCCGGTGCGTGATAGATAGCGTAATGATTCTTCATCAATCGGGAAAAATCCCATTGTTGCTCCGTATTCGGGAGACATGTTGGCGATCGTCGCACGGTCGGGAAGACTCATGCTGCTTAATCCTTCACCATAAAATTCAACAAACTTGCCAACAACCCCTTTTTTACGAAGCATTTGCGTGATGGTCAGCGTCATGTCGGTTGCGGTAACACCTTCGTTCAGTTTACCAGTAAGTTTGAACCCGACAACTTCTGGAAGCAGCATATAAACAGGCTGACCCAGCATAACGGCCTCCGCTTCAATACCGCCAACGCCCCAGCCAACGACACCAAGTCCGTTGATCATAGTCGTGTGAGAATCGGTTCCAAGCAAGGTATCCGGGTAAGCTACAATGCCATCCTCTTCGGGTCGCGTAAAAACACCTTTAGCAAGATACTCAAGATTGATCTGGTGAATGATACCTCTTGAAGGAGGAACAACGCTAAAATTCTTAAATGCCTTTTGTCCCCAGCGCAGGAATTCATACCGTTCACGATTTCGTTCAAATTCCTTTTCGGCATTAAACATGAACGCATAACTCTGGCCGAATGTATCTACTTGAACCGAGTGGTCGATGACAAGATCGACAGGGACCTGCGGGTTAATTTTTTCCGGATCCCCGCCCATACGTGCCATAGCAGAGCGTAATGCTGCTAAATCGACTACCGCCGGGACTCCAGTGAAATCCTGTAATACGACGCGGGCCGGCTTATATGGAATTTCGGTATCCTGTACATTATACGGATCGTAATTAGCAATTTTTTCTACATCCTCTTTTGTTACGATATAATCGTCACATTCCCGGAGGACGGCCTCAAGAATAACTTTGATAGAAAAAGGGAGACGGTGAATATTCGTGAATCCCTGTTTTTCTAATTCCTCGAGGCTGTACATGTAAGCTTTACCTGATCCGGTATCGAACGTTTTACGTGCGCCAAACAGGTTCTTCTTGTTACTCATATATTATCCTTCATCTCAATTTAATAGTGTCACTTTTCCAATTTCTTTGTCAAAATGGGATCAAACTTATTATATTTACAAATCCCATCGGAATTGATTTTCCTTCTCAAAAGATTTTGTAAAGGTATGCAATGGTCAATAGAATCCATTTTATCATCATAAATTTGAAATGAATAAGCCTGTATAAATTGTCAAGATGAATTTATACAAACATCGACGTTGAACACATACCTTGGTTTTTCAAAGAAAGAATCTAATGAGCTAAAAACTCTAAATTATTTTTTGATATCTTAGAAAATACGATAAAGATTTGAGAATTTCCGATTGATTAAAAAAGCGGTATTCAATGAACACATTGTTGTAATCTATCGTAACATATTTCAAAAAATCTAATCAAAACAGGCAAAAACAATAACGTTGGTCAGAATTTGATATTGCAAATAAAGACTCAGCACGTTATCTTACTGAACTTTACAAAAAAGCTAAAAAATTAGAGCAATCGTGGATACAAACAGCTTTAAAACATTTTCAGCAAAACCTGAAAATATCGATAAAAAGTGGGTACTGGTCGACGCTGAAGGTCAGACATTAGGTCGCCTTTCCAGTGAAATTGCCAGCATACTGCGTGGAAAAAAGAAACCAGAATTTACGCCGCATATGGATACCGGCGACAATGTCGTTGTTATTAATGCGGAAAAAGTTCATTTATCCGGTAAAAAGTTATTTGATAAGACGTATTTCCGTCATACCGAATATCCGGGTGGAGAACGTTTTTCAACTCCTGAAGAGATGTTGGAAAAAGATCCTGGTTTTCTGATCCGAAATGCGGTCAAAGGAATGCTTCCCAAAAATAAATTGGGACGTAAACTCATGACTAATCTCCGCATTTACGCTGGTCCGGTGCACCCACATACAGCACAAAAACCAGAAAAAATAACGTTATAATTATATTCAAATCATAAATGGCACAGCAGCAAAGTTATATAGGACGAAGAAAGACGTCTACAGCCCGTGTCTATGTTAAACCGGGCAGTGGCGAGATTATCGTCAATAAAAAGAAGCTGGAAGATTATTTTAAGTTGAAAAATCATCAAATCGCTGCCACTCTTCCTTTAGCTGTTACCGAGATGGACGGAAAGTATGATGTCAAGGTGACGGTATCAGGTGGCGGAATTTCCGGTCAGTCTGGCGCTATTCAATTGGGTTTGGCTCGTGCACTCGACGATCTTAATGAAGATGTGCACGGCGCGCTCAAATCGAATGGCTTGCTTACCCGTGACGATCGAATGGTTGAACGTAAAAAATACGGCCGACCCAAAGCCAGAAAAAGATTCCAGTTTTCCAAACGTTAATTCTTGTCCTTACAACACACAATTATCTAATCACACATACGCAGTGATCGGTGTGCTGAGTGTCTGGCAATCGTGCCGGATTAGCCCATCGAATAGATCTGTGTAGAGGACTAACTCAAATAAATAAAAGAACATTATGCCAGAAGCAGCATCACTAGAAGATCTCCTGAAAGCAGGAGCTCATTTCGGTCACTTGACCCGTAGATGGAATCCCAAGATGAATGAATTCATCTTTATGCAACGTAACGGGATTCACGTCATTGACCTTAAGAAAACCCAGAAATATTTACAGGATTCACTCGACGCCGTAAGCAGGGTAGCCCGTTCCGGTAAAAAAATCCTGTTTGTCGGTACTAAAAAGCAGGCTCAGGAAATTGTTAAAACTGAAGCTCTGCGATGTGGAATGCCTTATGTGACCAATCGTTGGCTCGGTGGTATGCTTACCAACTTTTCTACTGTTCGTAAGAGTATCGCGCGCATGGAAGAAATTGATACCATGCAAAAAGACGGAACCTACGATAATATTACCAAGAAAGAGCGTTTGATGCTCGATCGGGAGAAAGCCAAGCTGGAAAAAGTATTAGCCGGTATTGCGAATATGAATCGACTTCCGGGAGCCATTTTTGTGGTCGATACGGTTAAAGAAAGTATCGCCATGAACGAGGCAATAAAATTGAATATCCCCATTTTTGCATTAGTTGATACCAATTGTGATCCCGATATTCCCGATTATATCATTCCTTGTAATGATGACGCCTCCCGTACCATTCAACTGATTACGACAAACTTTGCTGATGCCATTATTGAAGGTGCGGCAGAACGCGAAGCTTATGAAGAAGAGCAACTCGCTCAGGAAGCCGTCACCGAGATTGAATCGGGCGATACCAAAGAGAAAGCCAAATCTTTGGCGGAAGGGGCTAAAGTCGATGATGACGACGAGAAAGATACGAAACCTAAACGTAAACGTCGTCGTAAGTCTTCTAAAAAGAAAAGTGAAGACACCGAAGATTAATTTTACTATGAAGCTGGGACTTTCCCGGCTTTACCTTTGTTAATACTATATCAACTGGTATTAAGGACATAATTATTAAAGTTTAAAACATTTGAATTAGAATGAGCATTTCAGCAGCAGATGTAAAAGCATTACGCGACCGTACCGGCGCTGGTATGATGGATTGTAAAAAAGCGCTCAATGAAGCCAATGGCGATATGGACGCCGCTATTGAGATTCTTCGTAAAAAAGGTCAGAAAGTTTCTGAAAAACGAGCAGACAGAGAGGCCAATCAAGGTATTATCGTAACTCATATTAATGAAGAAGGTAATAAAGCCGTTGCATTGGCTTTGAATTGCGAGACTGATTTTGTTGCTCGTAACGACGAATTTATTCAAGCTGCCAACAATTTTGCAAAATTGGCATTTGAAAAGAACATTACCGATTCAGAAGCTATTAAGAACGAGTCTCTTAATGGTAAAACCGTAGCCGAGTATCTTAAAGAACTGGTCGGTAAAATTGGTGAAAAAATTGAAATCAGCCGGATCGAATTGATTGATTCTGACGGATCGATCCTCTCTTATATTCATCCCGGTAATCAGTTAGCCGTTTTAGTCGAGTTTGACGGAAAGCTGGAAGACGAAGAAATCGGTAAAAACGTAGCCATGCAGGTTGCCGCTATGAATCCGATTGCCGTTACCAAAGATGATGTAGATAGCAGCGTTGTTGAAAAAGAGCTGGAAATTGCTAAACAGCAACTATTGAATGAAGGAAAACCCGAACACATCGCTGAAAAAGCATCTCAAGGTAAATTACGTCGATTTTATGAAGAACGTGTTCTGCTTAACCAGAAATATGTCAAAGACAGTGGTTTGACAGTTAAGCAGTATTTGGAACAAAATGGGGCGCCCAATGTTGTAACTTTTAAACGTTTACAACTTGGCGAAACTGCCTGATGTGAAATATTAATAAAAAAGGCTACCTTTGAGGTAGCCTTTTTTATATCAAGTGGAAATTATCAAATCATATTACAAAGTGGCTGCATATAAACGAATTTTACTAAAACTAAGTGGTGAAGCTCTTTTAGGTGAGCAGGGACATGGAATTGATGGTAATGTTTTGGGCCTATATTCCGAAGAAATCAAAGCGGTACACGAATACGGTACGGAAATCGCCATCGTAATGGGGGGTGGTAACATATTCAGAGGAGTGAAAGGGGCTACTGCTGGTATGGATCGTGTTCAGGGTGATTATATGGGAATGTTAGCCACTATGATTAATAGTATGGCCTTGCAGGACGCTTTAGAACGAAAAGGGGTGCAAACTCGTTTAATGTCTGCTATTCGAATGGAGCAAATCGCGGAGCCTTATATCCGTCGCCGCGCGGTTCGTCACCTTGAAAAGAACAGAGTGGTTATTTTTGGGGCAGGCACCGGAAATCCCTACTTCACCACTGATACCGCCGCTTCTTTGAGAGCCATAGAAATTGAAGCCGATGTTATATTAAAAGGAACTCGTGTTGATGGCGTGTTCGATTCCGATCCGGAAAAAAATCCGGAAGCCCACAAATTTGATGTCATTACCGGCGATGAAATACTGAAACGTCAACTTTCTGTAATGGATTTGACCGCGTTCACTCTCTGCAAGGATAATCAAACGCCTTTTATCATTTTTAACATGAACACAGAGGGGAATTTGTTAAGAGTTATTAAAAAAG
>DATFMK010000610.1:0-4210 GCA_035267005.1 Balneolales bacterium | reverse complement strand
TACGCATAAAGATGAGGTTGCGACACCTTATTATTATAAAGTGTACCTAAACGACTATCACATTACGGCTGAGATGACCGGGACAAGCCATGCTGGATTTTTACAATTTCATTTCCCAAAAAACGATTCTTCATATGTAATCATTGACTCAAATGCCGGATATCAGCCTACTAAAAAAAATAAAAACGGACTCGGATATATAAAGATATTACCTGATAAACGTGAAATTATTGGTTATGATCCTGTGTACCGGATGTATCAGGGATGGGGAAAATCGGCCGGTTTCTCAGGATATTTTATCATTCGTTTTAACAAAGCATTTTCTGATTTCGGAACCTGGAATGCTGGTGAAAAACCGAAAATGAGATCTCAATCGGCTAATAATCAGCCAGGGGCTTTTGTAAGATTCCAGACTTCGAAAAATGAAGTAATTAAGGCAGAGATCGGAATGTCTTTCACGAGTATTAAAGAAGCTCGCAAAAATCTTGAGGCTGAAATATCCACTTGGGATTTTGACCGGATTAAGAACCAAACCAGGAAAAAATGGAATCAGATTTTGAGTAAGGTTAAAGTTAAAGGTGGGAACAGTGATCAAAAAACAATGTTTTATACGGCCTTATATCATGCCATGCAGTTACCCAGGCAGATTAGTAATGTTGATGGAACCTATAATAAATTTGACAGTCAGCATAAAGTAATTCAAGATGAAAATCATGTTGAATATGGAGATTATTCACTCTGGGATACATTTAGAGCAGAACAACCTCTTTTAACTTTAATGGAACCTGGAAAGGTAGGTGATATGCTTCAATCGTTAGTTGACAAGGGCGAACAGGGGGGATTCTTGCCTATTTTTCCGGCATGGGATAATTATACTTCGGAAATGATTGGAGATCATGCATTGCCCGTAATTACAGATGCTTATGAAAAAGGAATCCGAGGGTTTAATGTTAATGAAGCATATAAACTCATGAAGAAAAATGCCACTCAGCTTCCTGAATCCAATAAGGCTTACCTTTCCGGGAAAGGACGGCGTGCTTTGAAAACTTATATGAAATATGGATATATACCACTTCAGGATTCTGTAAAAAATGCTTTTCATCAACAAGAGCAGGTATCCAGAACTTTGGAATATGCTTATGATGATTGGACATTATCACAGCTGGCGAAGTCATTGCATAAGAAGAAAGATTATCATCGTTTTTTGAAACGCTCCGCTTATTATAAAAATATATTCGATAGTACGACTGGTTTTGCACGGGGACGTAATGCGAATGGATCATGGGCGAAAGATTTCAAGCCAACTTTTCATTATCATTATTTCACAGAAGGGACATCATGGCAATACAGCTGGTTTGTGCCGCAAAACATACCTGAATTAATTCATTTAATGGGAGGCAGGAAAAAGTTTGTTTCAAAATTGGACACATTTTTTGTAGACGCCGGTAATTTTAGTCCGGCCTTTCGATCCAATCCATATTATTGGCAAGGCAATGAACCCGATCAGGCAGCCCCATATTTGTTTGCCTGTGCAGGGAATCCCTGGAAAACGCAATATTGGGTAAGAACTATTATGAAACGGTCTTATCAAGACAATGCGGGAGGATTACCAGGTAACGATGATGCTGGTCAGATGTCAGCGTGGTATGCTTTTAGCGCTATGGGATTATATCCGGTTTGTCCGGGAAGTCCATATTATGTGTTAAGTAGCCCGGTTTTCAGTGCTATTACGATAAACCTGAAGGACGGTCATACATTTACTATTATTGCCAAAGATAATTCAAATGAAAATATTTACATAGAATCTGCATTTTTGAATGGGAATAAACTCAATACACCATTTATATCCCATAAAGATATCATTAAAGGTGGAAAATTAGTACTTCAGATGGGTTCTCATCCCAATAAGAAATGGGGACGTAACTATAACAAATTCCCCTCTTTATTTAGGTAAAATAATAGTTTGGTTAATCCGGATTATTCACCAAGAAATTTAGTCGTGTCCCGAAAGCGTTCGGGATTAGAAATGTGCATGAAACGTACAGTGGTACGTTGATTAAGCATTTTTAAATTCAACGCAGAGCATGGCCAAATTTCGCAGCTTTTTTTAACATTTTCAAAATTGAGGAACGAGTTATTTTTTATAAGTTATTAAATTTACATTATGATATGATAGGTATTACTTCTTATCGGTTACGTGAATAATTCGAGTTAAGTCTTCTACAAAATATCTTACATATATAGTTTATTGGCTTGTTTATTTGATCTATTATTTTTTAGATTAAATCTTTAAATAAAAATGTATATAATAACACGAAGTGAACTATTGAATCATTATGTTACAGGTAACATGGACGTGAGGTCAAAATTGAATTATTTTGCAAAATTTTTACACAATCAATATTCCATGTTTATAAAAATATAGTTCATAATGATTTTAATTTACTTTTTTGATTTTTAGAAGGGGTATCATTATAATGTTACCGGAAACATTTACTGTGAAATCTTTTCAACTTGGCAATATCAAAATGATTTAAATGCGTTTATTTGGATAGCTATCGGTTTTTTAATAAGTAAAATGTTTGGTCGTGAAAATTTTATAGATGTGACAGTGATATTTGAAATTTGATGAAGTTGAAATAAAATATTAACCGATTTTTAGTTATATCGCCAATTGTTTTTTTATAAATCATGATTGCTCAATGAATTAATTATTTAATAAAAAATTAGGATAATAAAGTGAAATTAGGTAAATACTCGTTTGGAACAGGAGATCGGTTTGGACTTCAAGGATTAGCTCAGCTACGAGCTATTGAAAAGGTTGAAAAACAAGGGTTTTCCATTGTACCTGTATGGAATAAATCACACCGTGAACATGAAATCATTCATACAACTCCTGAAAGTGTTCGTAAAGAAGCCGATCATGCTGTAACCAAATTAAATTGGGATAATCCTTATTTTGTAGATGCTGATCATATTACAATGGATACCGTAGATGACTTCCTTGATTATTCCGATTTCTTTACCATCGATGTGGCTGATTATATCGGTAAAGGAGCAAGTGCAGAAGATGTAAAGGAATATATTGAAGATAACAAGTCATTTATTGGAGAATTACATATACCAGGAATAGCACAGTCATTTAGTATTGATGAATCCTTTCTTGAGGAAATTGCCAATAGATACCTGGTGGCTATCCGGGAAGCTGCCCGCATTTACAAACATATAAAGAAAGAAAAAGGAGATCAGGTTGTCACGGAGATTTCTATGGATGAGGTTGAAGAGCCTCAGACACCAGTCGAATTGTTCTTCATTTTAAAGACCATTGCTGAACAGGGCGTTCGTATCAATACCATTGCCCCAAAATTCACTGGTCGTTTTAATAAAGGGGTTGATTACGTTGGTAACCTTGATAAATTTAAGGAAGAATTTGAGCAGGATGTGCTGGTTATTGATTATGTTGTAAAAGAATATAATCTGCCGAAAGGACTTAAATTAAGCGTTCACTCTGGTAGTGATAAGTTTTCGATATATGAACCAATGCATCAAATCATCAAAAAACATGATGCGGGTTTGCATGTTAAAACATCCGGAACGACATGGCTGGAAGAATTGATTGGTTTAGCTTCGGTGGGACATGATGGACTTAAAATGGTTCAGACAATTTATGCAACTGCATGGAATCGCTTTGAAGAATTGACGAAACCGTATGCACCGGTCATCGATATTGATTATAATAATTTGCCGACTCCTGATACATTTAAAAAGTGGAATGGAGATGATATTGCGGCTATGTTAACACACAATCCGGATGATCCGGCATTTGATTCTCAATTACGGCAGTTTATGCATTGTTCGTATAAAATTGCCGCAGAACAAGGTTCAGCATATTTGGATCTCTTGAAGAAATATGAAAAAACAATAGGAATGAATGTGACCTACAATTTATTTGAACGGCATCTCAAACCATTATTTCTCAAATAGTTTGGTCACTTTATAAATCAAAAATTTATGAAAATTACAAAAGGTGAAGTCATTGTATGTTCACCAGGCAGAAATTTTGTTACGCTAAAAATTTATACCAATGAAGGTATTTACGGGATAGGTGATGCAACACTCAATGGTCGTGAGCTGGCCGTGGTTTCTTATCTTGAAGATCATGTGATTCCCTGTTTGATCGGTCGTGATCCTTTTAACTCCGAAGATATCT
>DATFMK010000609.1:0-4088 GCA_035267005.1 Balneolales bacterium | reverse complement strand
CCTCCTTTTTTTTAGGCTTTGATAATGATAGTTACTCATCAAAACAAAAAAAATCGAATCACCCCCTTTAACCAAGACGGCTGTCATTTCAATAGGAGATATGTTTTAGAATAGGATCAACACCAGAATTTAGACCCGTGGCTTTCCGGCAGCCGATTTCTCGGATTTTGGTATTTTCTTGGGCGGACAAAACAACGAAAAACATCCTTTTATATGCAAAAATCATACAAATTTAGGGGTCTTTAAAGTTCGATTGGATTATCATGCAGTTACATAAATTAGGTGAAAAACAGACATGAAAAATCAAAGAAAAAAACTATGTAATTGTGGGGTAAATTACATAAAAATTATTACATTATTTACATAATAAATTTAGTTATTTCAAGTTGATATGTGCTACATTGTAGTGATGGTTGGTGGGGCAATTCTATAGAAAAAGAGGGGGGGATGATTACATATAGCTTGCCATGAGGTGAAATCTATTAAAACCGATAGATATCAAACTCAAACTGTAAATATCAAGCCAAGGTCGTTTTCAGATATCCTTTAATTACATGGCCTATTGCCGGTGTTGTGATACCAAATAATTATTCGTCAAGAAAATCAACGAGATATGACACTTTTTGGCACAACCGATCAAGGGGGACTATTGAAATAAAGGGGTGTGGTTGATCAGATGTGTTGAATATAATATTTTTACCCAAAAACGGTTTGAGTTTTGGCTCCAGTGCTTATTTGATAATGTGCAACTGCTATCTTCACCGCTTGTATTAATCCGAAACAATCCCAAGGTTTTTTAATAAAACGATATACCCATCCCTTTTCAAGAGCTTCCAATGCTTTATCAAAATCCAGATGAAAGGTCATAATAATCCCCAATGTACCGGGAGATTCTTGTTTGGCCTTTTTAAAAAATTCTATGCCGTCCATCTCGGTCATCGATTGATCCGCCATGACAACGGCAAACTCTTGTGTATCTATTACGCTCAGAGCGTCCAGTGGGCTGGCGAAAGCAAGTAGGTGATAAGGCTCGTCCCTGAATACCCATTTTAAGGATTCAAGCGCACTAAAGGAATTGTCAACGCACATAATATAAGGTTTCACTCATTATCTCCTTTGAATGGAATTTTACCCCAATACTATTCAATATGCATGCCAAAAATTTTTGGGCGTATAAAATGGTGAAGGAGGCATTTGAAATGAGCTTTTTGATTTTGTAGGGGGAACAACGCCTTTATTCGACACCGCCTGAATCCCTTGTCCCGCTATCAACGGGCGGTGGGAGCATTAATTGGTGAAAGAAGGCACACTTTTTTAAAAAACGATGAATATACGTGGGTCAGCTGGGGAAATTTAATGAAAAAAAATAAGTATGCCCAGAAAAATGTGCATGTATGCACATTTTTCTGGGCATACTTAGGAATCTCACGGCCACCGTAAACTACGAAAATTTACTTTTTCCCGGCAATTTTGCATCCAATTCATTTTTTTCTCTACCAACCGGCAATCTGGTTTTATCAAGCTTGTCAAATAAAATGAAAGGACTGGAAATTTTAAACCATCAGCCTCAACAATTTGAAGTATCGGATTAATTCTTTATGGGTTGTTCGGGTCAGGGGAGGTTCAGCCCGGCTTCTTCGAAAATGGGGCGCAGATAATCGAGGCTTTCCCGGCCGGCCGCTTCCGGAGTGTCCGCATACGGATACAGTTCCAGGCTGATGTCGTCCTGATAATCCGACCGGGCGATGGTTTTTAAAATATCCGGGAATTGGATGACGCCGTGTCCGGCGATCAGGTGGTTGTGAGACCGGTCCTCGGCAATGTCTTCGATGTGAATGTGACCGATCCAAAGGAATGACCTTTCAGGGGCACGTTCGAAGCCCCACCTTTCCGCAATAATGCTATCAAAGGTTCCATAGCCCGTATGTCCCCCGAATTATGCGAGTGCATTGTCAACATCAATAGACTTTTCCTCATTTACAATCGTGACCAAAGGTTCAAATGCTCTCGTATCACCAATGTCTCCCAGTATTTCGTAGATCCTTGTGATTAAAGGCCCTGTCAATTGATCCCAACGAAATTTTCCGTTTACGCTTCGGTTTGAAAGCTCCACTTTTCAATAATTTAAGGTGTTGGCACGAAGTCAGCAACTTTTGGTTAGGGAAACGGATTCTGCATGTTGTGTTTTTTGAAGGTACTCGTCATTTAATCAATCCCATCTTGCAAACAATTGCCGATTAATGTATAAAACCCTTAAATGAAGCGCTTAAAAAAGAATAAATTTCGGGAAGATAGCTTTATGCTAACGATTAAAGCCTCATGCAGAGTGCAAAGCGATATCATTTTTTTATGACAAATGGAGGGTTTTCTATTGTCCAGCAAACAAACCTATGAAGAATTGGAACAAAGGGTCAAGGAGTTAGAAGGGGAAGCCGCTAAGTACAAGGAAATGGGGGAAATACTGCAGGAGAATGAGGAGCGTCTATCAAAGATAAACGATTGTTTTCTGAATTTTTTGCCAGACTCGCTTGACAACATCAATCGACTCACATCGCTTTGTGGGAAGCTTCTCGGAGCAACCTGTGCGCTTTACAACCGCATTGATCAGGGAATCCTCTATTCATGGGGACAGTGGGACACTCCTTTAGATTATAATCCGGTGGACAAGCCGGAAGGACACATTTGCTATGACGTGATCAAAACTGGATCTGAAGAAGTCATTGTTGTTTCCAATTTACAAAAAACCTTTTATGCTCAGACTGATCCCAATGTAATTCCCTATAAACTTCAAACTTATGTTGGAAAAGCAGTCAAATTCAGCGATACCTATGTCGGTTCGTTATGTGTCGTTTTTCAAGATGACTATGTTCCCAGTGAGTCAGACAAGAAGGTAATAGGAATCATTGCCTCTGCCATAGGAGTGGAGGAAGAGCGCAAACGGGCCGAGGAGGCTCTACGAGAGAGCCAGAAAAAATATCGTAATTTATATAACCTCTTGCGACTAATGTGTGATAATGTCCCCGATCTAATATGGTCAAAGGATTTGGAAGGTAGATTTCAATTCGTTAACCAGGCTATGTGCGATAAACTGATAATGTGTGACAGCCCGGATAAAGCGTTTGGTAAAACCGACATGTTCTTTGCCGAACAGCAACGAAATGAAGGGTATGAACATACCTTTGGGGAAACATGCGTAGATTCCGATGCTATTATCAAGAAAAACAGAGCTCCCGGCCGTTTTCTGGAAGATGGTTTTGTTAGGAATAAATATCTCGTTTTAGATGTTCACAAAGCCCCCTTTTTGAATGAAGATGGCGAGATGATTGGCACGGTAGGATGTGGTCGAGATGTTACAAAAGAAAAAGAGACCGAAGATGCACTTCGAGATAGTGAGGAGCGTTACGCGCTTGCCGTAAAAGGCGGTAAGGTTGGCGTGTGGGACTGGAATCTCAGGACCAATGAAATATTCGTTACCCCAAATTTGAAGGAAATGATAGGCTATGATGATCATGAAATCACCAATCAAATAGAGGACTTGGCCGGGCACGTTCATCCTGCAGACAAATCGAAAGTCATTGCGGAAGCCCAGGCCAACATTGATGGAGAGAGTGAGGAATACCAGGTCGAATACCGGATGCTGCACAAGGATGGAAGTATTCGCTGGTTCCTATCCTCTGGTAAAGTCCAACGAGATTCCGATGGTACAGCAGCCCGATTTATCGGGACCGACACTGACATTACCGAGCGTAAGCGGACCGAAGAGGACCTTCGTAAAGCACATGACGGATTGGAAATGAAAGTCGAGGAGCGTACCGCTGAATTGGTTATGTCAATGAATATGCTTGAGAAGGAAATAGAGGAACGCAAGCGGGCAGAATTCGCCATAATAGAAAGAGGGAAAGACCTAGAGAATAAAACTCATGAGCTTGAGGAAGTCAATGCTGCATTGAAAGTTCTCCTCAAACACAGGGACGAAGATAAAAAAGAGTTTGAAGAGAAAATCGTTGCCAGTGTGAAGAAACTTGTTTTTCCCTATATTGAAAAACTGTATAATAATCAATTAAACGATCGGCAGATGGTTTATTTAA
>DATFMK010000608.1:0-4162 GCA_035267005.1 Balneolales bacterium | reverse complement strand
AATGTCGTCCAAAACTTTTTTGATATAAATGAATATTTCAGCTCCCTGGCCATGTGGATTCTGGCCTGTGGTATTCTGTTTCAGCTTCCGATGGTCACTTACTTTTTAACCAAGATCGGACTGCTGACGCCTACATTTTTAAAGCAATATCGTCGACATGCGATTGTTGTTTGTTTTGTATTAGGCGCTGCACTTACGCCTCCTGATCCCCTATCTCAAGCTCTTGTTGCCATTCCTCTGATTTTTCTATATCAAGTCGGCGTCTGGATAAGTAAAGTAACATATCGCCGGAGACAAAAAGAGATTTTTGGTGAGGAAGAACCAACTACTGAAAGTTGATCATTCGAATTAATGTACATTTAAACGGGCAGTATTCTATTGAATATCTGCCTGTTTTCTTTAATCATACAAAAACTGTTATAATTCATGGCTTCCGAAAAATTTACGAATCACCTGATTCATGAGACATCACCTTACCTGCTTCAACATGCTCATAACCCTGTTGATTGGTATCCTTGGGGTGAGGAAGCATTGAACAGAGCTCGGGAAGAAAATAAAATGATTTTCCTGAGCATCGGCTATTCCAGTTGTCATTGGTGCCATGTCATGGCTCACGAATCGTTTGAAAATGAAGAAATCGCCAGTTTTCTGAACGAGCATTTTATCAACATAAAAGTGGATCGTGAAGAGCGTCCCGATTTGGATGCCATTTATATGGAAGCTTTACAATTTATGTCGGGACAGGGCGGCTGGCCGTTGAATGTGTGGTTGACCCCCGATCAAATGCCCATTTTCGGAGGAACCTACTTCCCGGTAGAATCCGCTTATAACCGGCCGGGATTTCTTACGGTTCTGAGACGCTTGGTTGAATTATATGAACAGGAACCCGATCAAATTTACGAACGTGTTAATTATCTTAAAGATGCGCTACAAGCTGATCTTTACGACCATCTTGAAGCGTCTACCCTTACCGATGATTTATTGAAACACGCTTATAATGCCTACAAAGAAAATTACGATTTTAAAGAAGGTGGTTTTTCAGGAGCTCCTAAGTTTCCAGCTTCCATGGGGATAGAATTCCTTCTGCGTTATTATTCAGTGACACAAAATACGGATGCCCGCAACATGGCTCTCAACACGCTACGCAGCATGGTTTTGGGTGGTATCTATGATCAAGTCGGCGGCGGAATTCATCGATATAGTACCGATAGTCAATGGTTCGTTCCTCATTTCGAAAAAATGCTCTACGATAACGGCCTGTTGCTATCAGCTTTATGTGACGGATTTCAGGTTAATCATGAGTCTGCATTTAAAAACGCTCTAACAATGACTATTGAGTTCCTTAAAAGAGATATGTTGCATCCCGATGGAGGATTTTATTCTGCATTGGATGCTGATAGTGAAGGTGAAGAAGGTCGCTATTACGTCTGGACTCATGAGCAAATAAAAAAACTATTGACGGATGAGGAATGGAATGTAATATCCGAACATTTTCAGATTACGAACGAACCGCTATGGGATGGGAACATCATTCTTCACGTTGTAAAATCACCGGATAAATCGGCCCAAACGTTAGGAATGACGATTGAAAAATTTGAAAAACTTAAACAATCCGCTCTCGGTAAGCTTTTAAAAGAACGGTCAAACCGCATCCCGCCCGGCAAAGATGAAAAAATTATCACATCCTGGAATGCACTGGTATTAAAAGGATTATGCAAAGCATACAAATGTTTTGGTATAGAGGAATGGAAACAACTCGCTGTTAATAACGGAGAGTTCCTACTAAGTAAACTTTATAAAGATGGAATCTTATACCGGTCATTTAACAGAGATCAGGCCCGTCATTTGGGATATTTAGATGATTATGCTCTTTTCTCTGAGGCCTTAACGTATCTGTTTGAGATTACGGGTAGCGAAAAATATCTACAGATCTCAATGAAACTCGCTCAGGACATCAGAGAACGATTTTACGATGCTTCCAAACAGGCTTTCGATTATGCTACGAAAGATCACGAACAACTCATCTCCAATCCACGTCAGACTTTTGATAATGCAATTCCAAGTGGAACCTCAGCTTCTATAGCGGCATTTATCAGGGTCGGACATCTGAGCGGTGAGCTCGATTATATTAGCCTTGCGCAAAATTCACTGGAGCGATTGGCTAAAACGATGGCTGAACATGCCACGGCTTTTGGTTACAATCTGCAAAATATGGTTCAGCTTTTATATCCGGGAGAAGAAATTGTGATAACCGGATCCGAAGAGAAACGCAAACCTTTTGAAAAATTATTGGAAGATCGATATGCACCATTGTCTTTTCAGATATCTGGCAAAGACTTCGAAAATTCAAATTTCAGCCCTTTATATGGCAAGTCTGCTATCGACAACAAAGCAACCGTTTATGTTTGTAAAAACTTCTCATGCAGAGAACCGGCTACGACGATCGATGCCGTAAAAGAACAGATAAAACTTACTAAAAAGGAACTCTCGAACTAAGATACCAAGATATTGCAGTTTCAATGCATGACTGTAGAATATTTCATATTTTGGGTGCCTTATACTTAATTTTAGCCAAATTGTGAAACGATTAATTTCGTTGACCTATAACTCCTGATGAAAAGAAAAATTTTAAAGAATATTATACTGATCGGTACGGCTGTTTTGTTATTCACAGCCTGCTCGCAACATAAGGAGAAAAATATCTCCGGTGTTTATCGCGGTATTTTGCATAGTCCGGGCGGACCATTAGCTTTCCCCATCACAATTCAAAAAAGGGGTCACCAATATACTGGCTTTGTAAGTAATGGTGCGGATACCGTACACTTTACATCTGTTATTGTTCAAGGAGATTCCGTCCATATGAACTTCAATTTCTATGATTCACATATTGACGCTAAAATCAATCCTAATGGCAATTTTACCGGAAGATGGCATAAACGCTATGAAGGGAAATCACAGCGAAGAATGAAATTTACGGCTCAAAAAGGTGTAACTGATCGATATCCCCGTTCTACTTCTCAAACTGATGTTTTCAACGGTCAATGGCCGACCGTTTTTAAAACGAGTAGCGGACATACCTATGAAGCTACGGGTGAATTTTATACCAAGGATCATATGTTATATGGCACATTCATGACAGAAGCCGGCGACGACCGTTTCCTGGAAGGTACCTATACCGACAGTACCATGACGTTATCAACCTTTGACGGAGCTCATGCCTATTTATTTAGAGGCCACTTACAAAAAGATGGTTCACTTAAAGGTATTAAATGGGAATACGATGCCTCTAAAGTCACGTGGAATGCTCACAAAGGGAAAAGTCAGTTACGTAATCCTTTTAAAATCGCCAAAATTGATCCGCAACATCCAAAAGTGGCATTTGCTTTAAAAAATTTAGACGGTAAAATAGTCAAAAGCAGTGATCCTCAATTTCAAAATAAGCCTATTTTATTGTACATTTTCGGCTCATGGTGTCCCAATTGTGCTGATGAAGCCCGGATGTTGCGACAAATGTATAATCATTACAAAAATACGGATATAAAAATCGTCGGTGTGGCTTATGAGTATACGGATAACTATAATACAGCCGTTAAACTAGTTGATAATTATAAAAAAAGATTCAATATCCCGTGGACTTTACTCGTTGCAGGTAATAATAACGCGAAAGTCGTTGAAAAAACGTTGCCTTTTGTTAAACAACTTCATTCATACCCAACGACCTATTTCACAGATCGTAAACATAATATTAAATACATACATGTCGGGTTCTACGGCCCGGGTACAGGGACGTACTATTTAAAAGACAAACAAGGATTTAAGGAAAAATTAGACGATATAACTCAATGAAAATCAGATCTATTTTAGCGACATTAACCATTTTAGTAATTACAATTGCTCTGAGTTCGTGCGGAAAGAGCCCGATCACCGGTCCTGACTACTCAATGGTTCCGGCTCCTTACGATACGACAGGTAAGCCTAAAACCGTACAAAAAGATGGTTTGATTTACTATCAGATACAAGATGGTTATGGTCCGTTTACGGTTCATCCTCAGGATCAAATTAAGATTCAGTATACAGGTCGGACTACCGATGGTAAAATCTTTGATAGTACGTATAAAAAAAGTACGTATGGGACCCCCTTTATCATTAATGTCGCCGCAAC
>DATFMK010000607.1:0-4773 GCA_035267005.1 Balneolales bacterium | reverse complement strand
AGACGTCATCTCGAACCCGATTTTTGGGTGAGAGATCTTCCAAACGTGGATATGAGACAGAATAAGTCTATATTTAACATGAGATTCGTTTAAGCTTATAATCTATCTACTTAATAAAAGTAGCTGTTAAATTAGATCATTCTATGACCACCGACCACCGACCACCGACAACAGAGAAATGCTCTGATAGTAATTAAACATTATTTATTCTGAAAAACCGTATAAGCAACGTGAGTTCGGTATCGGAATCATGCTTTATGCATCAAAACAGCTCTGTGTCGTCGATGGTCTGTCGTCCGTCGTGAAGATATGTTATATTTTCACAGGTCGTATTCTCAATGTAATTATTACATCTCAGCGATTCTTACCCAAACCTCACGTTAATTTACAATATGATATGTATTACTTCTTATTGGTTATGTGAATAATTCGGGTCAGTCAGGATAAATGGAAAAACCAGACAGAGATATATAATCCATCTGGTTTTAATCCTTTCAACTCGGATTGGGTTTAACCACGTGAGTTTCGGCCCGTCTGTTTTTTCTGCACCCTTTTTCCGGTGTATTCATGTAACAGGGTACGGGCGCTTTTCCTAAACCTCTGGCAGTTATTCGTTCTGAAGAGATTCCGTTATTCTCATAAAAATTCTTTACGGTTCGAGCTCTGCGTTCACTCAATCGCAAATTATATTGATCACTTCCAATATGATCGGTATAAGCATCTATACGAACGTTAATTTGGGGATTCTTACGTAAGAGTTCCACATTATTGGCCAGTAATTGCGCAGCATGATCACTAAGATTCGATTTATTGAAAGCAAAATGAACCGTACTCAGCTTAATATTTTTCTTAACGGTTTTGTGGGTTGTCTTTGTAGTATCGTTTTTGAAAGGATTTGGTGGTTTTGTTTCCGTCTTTTTGGGTTGCGTTACCGGTTGGGGCTTTTGCTTGGTCACTTTTTTGCTTGAACTACAGGCTAATTGGACACTCATCCCAGCCAAAAGCATACTTATTACGAGGAAATAGTTTAAAATTCTTTTCATTTCCAGTTAGGAGCTTAAGTTTATGTTTCAGTTACGAAACTTTGGTGGGGTTATTGGGCCCGAATTATCCGCATATATAAAAGTATAAATCCTTATCATTCAGTTATTAAATAACTTGAGAGAATGACGCTATCCTTAATTAAAAGGACTCGATCACGACAAAATTTCATGGTGAATAATCCGGGTTTATAAACTAAACTCGGCGCCAAAGCAATTTTATAACGGCTCGTTTGGGCTATTAGTCTCTTAATGATTAAGGTAAAAAATAAAGATAAGATGTTATGTGCCAACAAGTAGTGAATAATATTTCACTTACAGCATTTATGCTCATGTTAACGTTTTTAAATTTTTTACATCTTTAATATCAATTCTTTCATTAAAGTGATGAAATCCTTCGTACGGTTAGCCGCTACTTCCTTGATTTCATTATGGGCTAATTTTTTTGAACTGACGCCCGTCGCCATATTAGTTATTAAAGAGATACCCATGCATTGCATACCTAACCGGCAAGCTTCCAAAAGTTCAGGTGCCGTTGACATTCCAACGGCATCGGCTCCTAAAGTACGGAATGCCCGTATTTCAGCCTTGGTTTCATAACTGGGACCTTTAACATATAAATAGGTTCCTTGTCTGACATATATCTTTTGATTCTGAGCGATTTTAGTCGCTTGTTTGATCAATTGGCTATTGTAATATCCAAAACGGCTTGCTGCTCCGCCGGGAGAGTATTTAAATCCTATGCGCATGATATCCTCAATGAGCATTAAATCTCCGACATTAAACTGGTAATTGATGCCGCCGGCAGCGTTGGAAACAAGCAGGGTGTTGGCTTTAAAAATGCTAGCCAATTGGACGGGTAGAATTGTTCGTTCAATTGGGTGACCTTCATAATGATGAAATCGTCCGGCAAAAACCAGAACTTTTTGATCACCGATATTTCCAACATTCAATGTTCCGGCATGTCCGGTTATAGTTGTTCGGGGAAAACCTGTAATATCAGAATAAGCTATCGAAACAGAGTCGGAAAGATATTTTTCGAATCCCCCCAGTCCCGAACCCAGAATGACCACCTTATCCACCGTATCGGGAAAATCATATTGTTTTAAAGAAGAATGTATCTCATAAATGGAGTCAGGAAGAGACATATTCGGTAACACTTTCGATGGTATAGCCTTGATTCTCATGATAATCTGTTAAACGGAACATCGGTGTTTCGCTGCTATGATAAGCTAAAATAATCATTCCCTCATCGTAAGCCATTTTGGCCAATTCTTGTCGTGCCCGAATACTTTGCTTGGGATCAAAATCGTATTTTGCAGCAAATTTCTGATTGACATGTCCTTTGGTCGGCAGGACATCTCCAGCCATTAAATATTTATGCTCTCCTTTCCGATAGAAAAAAGCCTGATGGAATTCTGAATGTCCACCCACTTTTCTGACTTCGAGCTCCGGATAAGGTTGATCATGTTCCGATAAAAAGTGGATATCAGCACGGGCATCGATGAAGTGGATGAATTCCGTTTTTTCATCATCATAATAAGTACCCTTAGACATTACTTTATGCCAATCTTCACGAGATACCCATATTTTAGCATCCGGAAAGGTTAATTCCCAATAACCGTGATCCCGGTTTGTCAATCCTCCAAGATGATCAAAGTGAAGATGACTGCAAAATATGTCTGTTATGTCGAAGTCATTCAAACCATGTTCAGCAAGATTATTCAGAATAGTTTTTGTGGAAGTGCCCTCTCCGAATTCGCCAATTCCCGTATCAAATAATATTTTCTTATCCGGTGTATTGAGTAGAAAGGGCTGTATGGAAATACGTAAAGAACCTTTTGCGGGTTTCCCATCTCTCTTCATGGGGATGAATTTTTTATCAAGGCCAACTGAAAAGGTTCCTTCGTATAAAGGAGCTGCGTACGTTTGCACTTTATTCTTTTAAAATTATTAGTAAAATAACATCGGTTCGAAACAAAAAGTGACATCTATAACAACATTATTAAGATTTCTTACTCTGTTCGAAATGACGAGCTAAGGTGTTGATAATGATAAATAAACACATTTACAGTCATCATCTTGAATCTGCATTTTTGGTGAGAGATCTAAAAAAACGTTAACAGATGACTAAATTCAAGAAAATTTATTTCCGTATAATTTATCGAACAAATGTTAAATATGTTTTGATTTAAAAATTAGGGATTAATATAACTATTTACTGTTTTTCTTCATATTTCTCATAGGCAGAAATAATTTCCCTGATGATGCGGTGTCGAACTACATCCTGTTGATCGAGATATACAAACTGAATTCCTTTGATTCCATCTAAAATATTCTGCACAGAAATCAATCCCGATTTTTGTCTGCTGGGTAAGTCTGTTTGTGTGATATCACCGGTGATGATCGCACGGCTGTTAATCCCCAGCCTGGTCAGGAACATTTTCATTTGCATTTTCGTGGCATTTTGAGCTTCGTCAAGAATCACGAAAGCGTTGTTTAATGTCCGGCCGCGCATGTAAGCCAATGGAGCGATTTCAATGGTGTTCTTAGCCATATTTAACTCGAGGGTTTCATAATCGATCATCTCCTCGAGTGAATCATAAAGCGGACGCAAATAGGGGTCGATTTTTTCCCGTAATCCGCCGGGTAAAAATCCCAGACTCTCACCCGCTTCTACGGCGGGTCGACAGAGCACGATCTTTTTGACGGCTCGTTCTTTCAATGCTCGAACAGCTAATGCCACAGATGTGTACGTTTTTCCGGTACCGGCAGGGCCTATGGCAAATGTAATATCATTCTGAGCTGTTGCCTCAACTATTTTACGTTGACCCGGTGTTTTCGCCCGAACAGTTTCTCCGGTAAATGTTTTGAGAATGATATCAGACTCGAGAAACTTAGGGACATTAGCTTCGGGATCACTTTTTTTCAGTGTCAGGATGGTTTGTAAATCATCCTCGCTAATCGATCCTTGCCGGTCTGCAAGATCTATGAGATCATTAATGATCCCTTTTATAGCATCCACATCCTCTGATGAGCCGGTGATTTTAAGAACACTACCGCGCGCTGTTAATTTGGTGTCTGGGTAAGCATTTTCTATTTCATTTAAATTGTGATCTTGTAAACCCAGCACAATAACAGGTTCAACCCCTTTGATCACAATTTTGTCTTCTTCTAAACGGACTTGTGTTTCGATAGTAATCGCAATTTTAGTTATAAATTACTTGGTAATGAATCCATCTAATAACAATATGTTGATTCCAAAATAAAGAATAAAGAACATAATATCGTTATTTTGAAATTCATTCCTTTTTAAAATGATAATCGTTTTATATGTATTAAAAATAACGTTTCAGTAAAAAATTTATTGAGGGAAGCAGATACGCCACGAAGGAAGCGTCTCTAATTAACATCAAAAGTTTTTGAATATATATTCCCCACAATATTTCAGAGTGATGTTTTTATCCTCGTCATCATCCAAAGCCTTTATCTGTCATTTCGACCGGAGGGAGAAATCTATCAAGGCTCATAAACATTAATACGCATCAAAACTGATAATAGGCATCTTGCCCTTGAAAGATTCCTCGATTCCCTCGGAATGACAATATTTGAGGTCATATCATTAAAAAATAAGATCACTGTTTCACTCTGAGTCCCAAAGGTCCCAAATAAGAAATTTTCAAACAATGGACAACTATTACCTATTTAACGTGAGTTCGATATAATCAGATGT
>DATFMK010000606.1:0-9068 GCA_035267005.1 Balneolales bacterium | reverse complement strand
AAGGCTTTGCAAAACCCGGGATTTTGTTCAAGATCAAAGCTTGAACGACTTCGAAACCGCAGCATCCCGAATGCTTTCGGGATTCGAGGATTTCGAAGACGTGAAAATGCAGATATTGGGCAAAAGAACGGTTTTGCATAGCCTTCTAAAAGTGAGATGTAATGAATTTACCAATCAGCTTATCAACATTTTTTAGATATTACTGCGATAAAAAAAACAGAATTAACAAACGGTATTTGTACCAAGATAAAGGAATCCAAATAATTTGAGGATTATAGATCTATTTCATTCTCAACTATTTTCAGGAAGTAGATAAGATATATAACAAAAAAGCTTCATCCTGTCAGGGATGAAGCTTCGAAAGGAGAAAGGTTGGCGGATTACTCCGTTTACCAGTCACTTTCAATATAATTTTTTTATAAAAAAATAATAGAAATTTAACAAATTTAGATTGGGTCAAAATAAGGACTTAGACAAACCCAGGTATTTTACTGTGTAGTTATTCATTGTTGTAAAATCGATGAAACTTATTATCTATCTGATGATTTCTTCGATTTCTTCCAATTGTTTAATCGGTTTCACATCTACTTCAGCTATCCATTTCCCGATATCAGAAATGATTCCATCTTTTTCCGGTTCATGCAGAATATCATGGTAAAGGCCTTCAAAAAGCTGAAATCTGAGGTTTTCAGAAGATAACTCCGTCATAAATTTTTTTGCCGTTTCAGCTTCAATCCATTGATCTTCCGCACCATAACCGAGCCATACCGGAATGTTTATTTTATTTGCAACGGATCTCGCCTTTTCTGCACCTTTGCCCATCTGAATGGCCATCCGGGCACGTATCCTGCCATTATAAGCTAATTCATCGTTTTCAAAATCTTTAATTACCTCAGGATCTTTACTCAGTGCAGATAAATCCATTGCCATGATCGGTACCGTAGCAGCAAAAGCGCTCACATAATTGGCCATTTCCTGCACAACCTTGGGCAAATTTGAGACAATTTTTAAAGCGGGAGCAGTTAGAATCAAACCGGCAACTTTATCCTGATTTTCTGTAGCAGTTAAGATCGCAACATTTCCGCCCATACAGTGTCCCATGAGATACCATGGTATATCATTATACTTTCCCAATAGTTGTTGCAAATATAACTTGGTATCTTCGATATAATCATCAAAATTTTCGATATCGGCTTTGAGTCCTTCACTTCGACCAAATCCTTGTAGATCTATGGCAAAAACGGCATAGCCATACGCTACCATTTTATGGGCAAAATATTCATAGCGATTTGAGTGACCTGCATAACCATGAATCAATAATATAGCTGCATTAAATTCTGATTCTGGTCTCCATGATTGCGTAAATACTTTCTTTTTTTTGCTATTAATAATGAAATTACTCTCATGAATCATCGAGTTCTCTCCTTTCAGATTTTACGACGACTTACCTAAATAAATAAAAAAAATGATATTACAGCCGACCATCGGCTTATAAAATAATTTATGCTCAGTAAAGACGGTAATTAAATTAATATAATACGTCTAACTGCGTTAACTAGTCTTGAAGTAGTACCTATATATAACTTATGAGGTAATAATTAAGTATATTCAAAATCGAAAAAATTGCGCTTTTTATTACCACAACTGAAGATTTATTCATGAAATTAATAAAATTTATTGGCGTATTCTTAGCCGTCATTCTTATACTGGGTTTAATCATATATATCCCAAATCAAAGTGCTTTTAAGACTATTTTTAGTAATTCTAAAGACCTCGAAGAAGGCAGCAATCTCGTTCAACGCTCAACTACCGACAAGGGACTGATCAATTACATGAAAGCTTACCCCGGAAATGTCGGACTTGTTTCTTTTTCTACGGGAAAATCAGACTCCTCCATCTATTATCAAGCCGGTAAAAAACGGGTCATGGGATCAACTTCGAATTTGTTACTCATAATCGAATATGCACGTCGGGTGGATAACAGATCTCTTAATCCTGATGAGCCGGTCAGACTCAGTGAGATTAATAAGTATAATATCCCAAAATATTATTCTGCCAACCATAAAGAGGCTGTAACCGATTTAAAAAATAATCATCAAATCAGTAAAAATGGTACGATACCGTTGCATGATGTAATCGGCATGCTCGTTCAATCTAATGATTTTGCCGCTTCTGATTACTTATATTTCAAACTGAGTCCTGATAGCATTCGAAATCTACCCAACATTCTACATACAAAAAACATAGAATTTCCTGTCCCCTGGTCAGGTCAGGTTATCAGCTGGAAGGCTTCGCTTTATCATCAGACAAACCAACAGCGACTTCACACATTGAAAAACATGTCGAAAGAAAAATATGATCAGCTCGCACTTAATAATTCAAAGAAACTGAATGACGATAAAGCATTTCGTGATAAAGTTACTAAGGCGTTTCAGAGCAATGGATTAGGCTCTGCATTTTCCTATGAGAAAAAGCTCTATCAATTGAGTCCGAAAGCCACGCCTCGTGCTATGGCCAATCTTCTGCAACAAATTAATAATGGATCTTTGATTAATGCGCATGTTTCTCTAATAATAAAAAAAGCACTTCAGTGGTCATTCGATGCTCAATCACTGAAGAAGCAAATTGTGTATTATGGAGGTTTATTTGATTCCAGGATGGGCATACTCAATGGCATCGATATGGGAAAATTGGTAAATACGAAATCAACCCGAATTCAGGTTGTTTATTTGAATGACGTACCCGTTTCGTTATGGATGCATTTAAGCAGTAATTTTACGAATCAAACCATGCAGCGCGAAATGATTTGGAAACCATCATTTTATCATTATGTCTATAATAAACTGGCACATTGACTCATTCAATAACTTATATTTTTTCAATATATTACCAGTAATAAAAAATCAAATTCAATAATCAATTTTGAGATTATCTTCATAATCAACCAACTTATTAATATCTTTTTATCAATAATATGAATTGGAAGAAATTTTATCATTTATTTTGGCTCATTCCGGCGTACCTATTGTTTTTAGGTATCCAACAAACGGCCGTATACTTTGGCGTGCAACAAACCTACAAAAACGGTCACAGCCTGGTAGCTAAAGTGGATTACTATCACCTGAATAATTTACAGGCACAAACGAATGGTGTGGTCATTCTTTCTTTTAAAACACCAGAAGGAAAGCAAATCAAACAAAAAATGACACTTCCTATTCAGATGGGCGAAGAAATTCAGGATTACACCAATATTCCTATTCGTTACATGGAAAGCAGTTTTGAACCGATTGTCATGATTCCTACGTATTCCTTCCAAAAAAATATGACATTAATTGACATCGGGATCATCGTCATATCTCTTTTCATTACGGTCGGTATCGCAGTTTATATCGAAAAATACTTTGTGAAACGCCAGAAATTGCATAAACCGGATCATTTAACACTTGAAATAACCGACAATTAATATTTTGTCACATTCTGAAAAAAAAGGCGGAACCTTATATCTCGTACCCAATACACTTGGTCACACGCCCTTCAATAATACGATTCCGGAACATGTTTTAGAAATTGTTCGATCGCTGCAGATTCTTATTGTTGAGAATATTCAAACGGCACGGAAATATTTACAATGGATAGGAAATACGGTACCGGAATATGAAATCATTTTTTACGAGTTAAACCGGCATACTCAATCGGAAGACATTATCGATTACCTGAACCCCCTTAAAGACGGACAGGATGTTGGTATTATCTCAGAAGCCGGATGTCCCGGAGTAGCTGATCCGGGCTCCATTGTTGTGAAAATGGCGCATAATCAGGGATTCCGCGTAGTTCCACTTGTTGGACCTAATTCGATTTTACTGGCATTAATGGCTTCCGGTTTCAACGGTCAATCTTTTACTTTTTGGGGATATTTACCTATTTCGAAGCAGGATCGGAAAAAGAAAATCAAAGAATTGGAGAATATTTCCACTTATCAAAATCAAACACAAATCTTTATGGAAGCCCCACATCGGAACCAGGAATTATTAGCGGACCTCCTGCAACATTGCGATGAGAATACGTACTTGTGTACAGCGACTGATATCACCTTGCCCACCGAATCGATCATTTCAGCATCAGTCGCTAAGTGGAAAAAGATGAACCCCTTACCCGATCTTGAAAAGCGACCAACTATTTTCTTACTTTATTCTGCAAATCAGACACGTCAGGTAAAATCAAAAAGGAAAAAGTATAGCAAGCATCGATAATCAAAAAGCCCTGATGACATCAGGGCTCGAATCAATAAAATAAATAAACAAAATAACTAATTTATATGATGTTAGCTGTTGCACCAGCTTCCTTTAATACGTTGGCGAGTTCTTCGTTTTTTGTCGCCCTGGCATGATCAAGAGCCGACCAGCCCCTATCATCCAATACATTTACATCCGCACGATTAGTGATTAATAGATTCACAATTTGTGAATGACTTTTCTCAACCGCCCAATAAAGCGCACTTGTTCCCCGATTATCTCTATGATTCACGTTTGCTTTATGCTCAAGTAAAATATTAACGATATCGAGGTGACCATGTTTTGCGGCTTTCATTAGAGCGGTTCTGTTGTGTTCATCGGTAATTTCAACATTGCCACCATTTTCAAGGTAGGCTAGGACTTTCTCGACGTCGCCGTCTTCGGCAGCGTCCAAGAATTCTTGCTCATTCATAGGCTGTTCCTCCAGCTTAAAATTTGAATGATAGTTTACTATTAATATTGTACACTATTATGACGTGTTTAGCAACCAAAATATTTTAAAAAATCATTTCGATTTTTTAATTAAAAGCCTAAATATTAATGCGTTACGTAAAGAATATTAGCGCTTATCCTCGAATATTTAAAATTTCTAAAAAACATAAAACCGTTTAAGAGGTAACCGTTTAAATGATAAATATTTTTATTGATCTGTCTGGAATGATTTAATTCATAAAATTGCTTTAATATTAAACGAGATAGCATAAATTTCTAACCTCAACAGACAGATTATGGCTGAAGTAACTACACAACAACGATGGTTTACCGCACATGCTCCTGGAATGGGGGAATCATGGCAGCATTTTTATGATTCCATTTATGAAGAAAGTGCTTTGAATCGTAAAACAAAAGAATTGATTGCCGCCGCAACTTCTACATTAAACAGGTGTCCCCATTGTACTAAAGGTCATATCAAAAAAGCACAGCAATTTGGAGCAACTAAAGAAGAAGTGACCGAAACATTCATGATTACAGCTCTTATTTCAAGTGGCGCTGAATTGCACTGGATGCTGGATGACTATGAGAATCTACTTGGAAATGGCTCACAAAATGATCGATGGTTTGAGGAGAATTCGAAAGAGATGGGAAAAGACTGGCGCTCTTTTCACGATGCACTCTATGAAGAAAGTGCGCTCGATCGTAAAACAAAAGAACTCATCGCCATCGCAGCAGCTGAAACAAAACGCTGCCGGCATTGCACAATAAGTCACATTAAGGGCGCTAAAAAATTTGGTGCCAGTAAAGAAGAAATCAGCGAAACGATCATGGTTGCTGCGTTAATAGCAAGTGGCACCCAACTCATGTGGATGAAAGAAGACTACGAGGGTCTGCTTGGGGATTAGGTAAAAAAATAGAACGCAGACGACACGGACAACGCGGATTTGCACGATTTTAATTATAAGTGGATTTAATTAGAAAACGTTATCAGTGTCGAAAAATACTTGACAGCATTTTGGGAATCAGTGATTTATTCATCAATTACAATTTTTCCAAAGCCTGATTGATATCATTAATCACATCATCAATATTCTCTAAACCTACGGAGACACGAATGAGACCCGAAGTGATATTTACAGCTTGTCGTTCTTCTTCCGTTAATTTCGAATGAGTTGTCGATGCCGGATGGGTCGCTATGGTTCGGGTATCTCCTAAATTGGCTGAAAGTGATAGTAAATTCAGATTGTCTAAAAAGGATTTAGCCGGTTTATATCCCCCTTTAACTTCAAAAACGACAACGCCTCCCCCCGCTTTCATCTGTTGTTGTGCCAGTTCATATTGAGGATGGCTTTTCAGAAACGGATATTTCACAGAGGCTACTTTAGAATGTTTCTCAAGATATTCTGCCAGTTTCAAAGCATTCGTGCAATGCCGATCCATTCTGACCGACAACGTCTCAAGACTTTTGGAAAACATCCATGCGTTGAAGGGTGATAACGCCGGACCCGTTTGTCTTGCAAAAAATCGAATTTCGGACATAAAACGTCCCTTTCCAATAATAACACCACCGATACCTCGTCCCTGTCCGTCTATAAATTTCGTCGCTGAGTGTACAACAATATCGGCTCCTAATTCAATGGGCTTTTGCAGGTAGGGAGTTGCAAAACAATTGTCAACGACCAGAATTATATCATGTTTATGAGCTACATTTGCTATCCATTCCAAATCTATTAAATCGAGACCGGGATTAGAAGGCGTTTCGACAAAGATTATTCGGGTATTTTCTTCAATCAAATTCTCCCAATTTCTATAATCATCGATCTCGGCATATGTATGGGAAATGCCCCACTTAGGTAAAATTGAAGTCATGATTTGATGCGTTGATCCAAATACAGAACGCGATATTAAAACATGATCTCCTTGTTCAAGTAAAGCGGCCAACGTTGAAAAAATGGCAGACATCCCGGAAGCAGTCGAGACACCTTCTTCAGCTCCTTCCATCCGGCACATTTTCTGGACAAATTCATCCGTATTGGGATTGGAATACCGGCTGTAAATATTTCCTTCCACTTCATTCGCGAATAATGCTCTGGCATGTTCGGCAGAATCAAATACGAAACTGGATGTCATGAAAAGAGGAGTGGAATGTTCTTTTTGGGAAGTTCTAACTGATTGAATACGAATACTATCCGTATCAAAATGCTTATCAGACATGCGAAAATTATAAATTTTATGAAATTATTGATTTTACAGATGACTCTGTCGATCTCAGAGGATTGTAATGAGTCAAGACTGAATTATTGCAACAGATTAACCGAAATCCGACAGACTCCTCACAAAAGGATATCAATATATTGTTTTTTATTTGAAAATACTTATTCTGACTTAAACTTAATTTCTGCTTTCTGTTTGAAATACGGCAGGAATTTGTGATTTTTATGAACGTAAATTGTTCGAAAACATAATATAATCTTAAAATAGGATGGATAATTTAAATATCGCAGTTGCCCAATTTGAACCGAAGGATGGGGATAAAGACTATAATTTATCACTTATAGAAAAACTAACCCGGCGAGCCAGTAAAAAAGGAGCGGATCTCATAAGTTTTCACGAATTATCCATCACAGCATATACCTTCCTGAAAGATCTCGATGAAAATGAAATGTACTCCATAGCTGAAGAGATCCCTGATGGACAAAGCTGTCAGCATTTAATTTCGCTATCTCAAAAGTATGATATTCCAATTTCAGCGGGACTCGTAGAAATTGACGACGGAAAGATTTTCAATACCTATGTTTGTGTCGATCAAAACGGATTTATTGCAAAACACCGGAAATTGCATCCTTTTATCAGTCCATATATGTCGGCAGGAAACAGTTACACCGTATTCGATTTAAAAGGATGGAAATGGGGTATTCTGACATGCTACGATAATAATGTGATTGAAAATGTCAGAGCTACGACGCTTTTGGGAGCCGATATCATTATTGCTCCACACGTAACCGGTTGTACCCCTTCTTCAATGCCCGGCAGAGGTTTTGTTGATGACGAACTTTGGCAAAACAGAAAAACAGATCCGGTACCTTTGCGAATGGAATTTGACGGACCTAAAGGAAGAGGCTGGTTAATGCACTGGCTCCCGGCACGTGCCTACGATAATGGAGTTTATTATGTTTTTTCGAACCCCATCGGGTATGATGGTGATCAGTTAAAAAATGGTAATTCCATGTTAATTGATCCATATGGTGAAATTCTAACGGAGATCAAAGCTTTCGATGATGAGATCACAATTGGCACAATAACACCAGACAAACTGAAACTGGCCGGTGGCTATCGATATCGAAATGCGAGAAGGCCAGAATTATATAAAGATATTTTGAGCAGAAAGCACCAATCCAAAACAAAGCCTGTTTGGATGAATGAAAAATAATTGGGATTAAAAAAAGGCCGGTCTAACCAGCCTTTTTAAATTATGGTATTCAGTCTTTTCTCAAGCCTAAAACATCAACACCTTGTTTAAAAATTATATCTGTTGGGATATTCGCATCAGCCAGGCGGTTTAAATCGGATTGTAATTGTGGTCCGATATGCCCTTCCTCATTAACCCATTTTGTTACCCCTTCATAATCTCCATTTCCCTGCAGGGTAAGTATCTTATTGGATAGTGCGTCAATCGCCTGCTTCATTTTATCGAAATTGACCTGATAGGTGCCCGTTTTATCATCACGTGAAAAAGCTCCCATATCTTTGAAATAATTGAAGCGTAACACATTGGCCCGTCCATGAGCATCAGACGCCCCAAAACGGACGGATCTAAAAATGCTGGCCATAAATGTTACATAATGATCCTTTAAACTGGCATTGGTAATTTCTCCTTTTTTAAGAAGTTTCGTAACCATGAATAAACCAAGAATATCGGCTTTCCCCTCTTCAAGCGCGGATGCTTTTTCTTTTAACGCTTCCCGAACGGTGCCCTTACCATTAATTGTGTTTTTAATTCCTAAACCATGAGCAACTTCATGAAACATCGTATTATTGAAAAAAGCATTAAAGTTAATATACCGACGTTGATCGGGAGCAATCAGCATATTTGAGATGGGCATAAGAATTTTATCGAACTTGGCCCTCATAGTGTTTTCAAGCTGTAATCTGCGTGTCCCTTTTTGCAACTGAACTTTTTCGTCATTAGGCAGATTAATTGCAATCGTCTTGGCTCCCGCATTACTATCACCGGCATAATAAATAACATCGTAAGCATTCAGATCTGAGTCGGATCCCGGTTTTTCTTGCTTATACTTCTTATCGACAGGCAACTCGCTTTGAAGTTCCGGCAACATTTTT
>DATFMK010000605.1:0-2565 GCA_035267005.1 Balneolales bacterium | reverse complement strand
TGTTTAACCTGGCTAATATGCAGATGAAGGGACTTGTCAGGATTGATGTTGGTGAAATCGGCATTTTTTATACTGAAAGCTATTCCCATTCCCATATTTTGGAGAACCCCATTGAGTATATCTTTGTACGATATTTTAAATCGTGGAAAGGTAACATCAACTTTAGTACGGGACAATTTCCCAATCCATGTATTTAATTTGGATTGTGTGAGATTTGAAACAAACTGGTCGATGTTTGTCCCTTTGAGAGGTAAAAGAACAGTCATCGAATACAGACTATCACCATACGCCATATCGATCATTTTAACATCAGACGACTGGTACATCGGCAGGGTAGCGGTCATGTGCATCATTTCAGGATGAACAACCGATCCGTTTGAAAGTGTAAAATCTCCGGTTTGTGTATTTTTTTTATCAAATTGATAACGCCAGTTTCCCTTGAAATAAATGGCATTCATAAGATACATCACCGTTTTTGGGGGAAAAGGAAACCGTACCATTTTTTGGATATGTCCGTGCGTTTTATCGCTCACCCAATGATTGATGGTATCCGCTGAACTGGATTTACCGAAATCGAGACCCTTCACTTTAGCCCCGTAATAATTCTCACAGGTTTGAATGAAATTGTTCAGCACGTTGAAATTATTCTGGTACCATATGGAATTTGCGATTTCCATTTTTACATTAGGATCCGCGTTAATAAGGAGTTTGATCAGATTTTGATAGGAAGCATTCATGTCTGACACACTCATATTCGGCATTTCGAGTGTTTTCATCATTGCGGTCCGGGTGTTATTTTTAGCCCCGTTCGTGGTCATGGCAAGCGCCATCGATAAACTGAGCGGGGAGAGAAACACATTTTCCCCCTTACCGCTGTCATCCACATTTTTAAACAGATCAATCCCGAACGTTTGACTGGTCGTCGCTATTTTTTGTTCGGAATTGGTGAGTGCGGGAAGCGTTTTAACGGTGTTATCCGAGGTTTTCGATTTATTGGAAAGCAGACTTTTACATTGCCATAAAAACAAAGTACTGATGATTAGTCCTGCCAAAAGAAGATATCGCCTTTTCATGAGAACTCCTTTGAGAAATCCATATAAATGGTTCAAATCAATACAATATAAATACAAAATTAGATAAGGAAAAGACTATTCTAAAATAGGTAAACCTCCAAGGTTTTTAAAACCTTGGAGGTTTTTTATAGAAAAGATGATCCTCCAATTCAAATTTCCTGCAAGTTATTCTGGAATCCATGCTCTAACAATAAGATACGGCTATTTCGAACACTTTAAGGAGTTCCCTTATGAAGAAAATAATTCCATTTATCTTATGTTTGGCTTTTATTGGTTTTGCTTTTGGTCAATCAAACGATCCTGTCTTAACTTCCTGGTTGTTAAATACGTTCGGCATCACCGGGTATAACGGACTTCCGGCGAATGTTCAAAAAGTACAATATTCACAAAATTATGTCTATGTGAGTAGTTCTGGGATTCCGGCTTATTCTATCGGTCCCTGGCCGGCTGATCCGAATTTGGCTTCTGATCAGCATTTTGTGTTTCAAATTCCGAGACATCTCAAAGCTCAATCAGGATCCAAAACGGATACTCCTTTAGGTCCGATTGGTGTACTTATAAATGGTGTCGCTGTATTCAAAGCCAAAGATGCACATACCTATCATAATGACGGTATTTGGCACCGGAATGCTGTTTTCGTGGAAGCTTCCAGTTTTGATGGCTGCCTCGGACATCCGCAGATGCAGGGCGTTTATCATCATCATCAAAATCCCAAATGTTTGTATACTGCGAATCAAAAGAAACATTCTCCAATAATTGGATATGCTTTTGATGGTTTTCCTATTTATGGTCCCTTTGGATATGCGAATTCGGATGGTACCGGTGGAATCAAACGGATGGTGAGTGGATATAAACTCAGAAATATTACAAAAAGAACAAGTTTAGCAGATGGAACACAATTGAGTCCATCGCAATACGGACCCGACGTTTCTTCTCAATATCCCTTAGGTTATTTTATTGAAGATTATAAATATGTCGATTTGACGGATGATCTTGATAAATACAATGGGAGATTTACAGTCACACCGCAGTATCCAAATGGCACATATGCTTATTTTATAACTATAAATGCTGATGGCAGTTCAGCCTATCCCTATATTATTGGTCCACAATATAATGGAGTGGTTGAAAATACGAATATTCAAACGCATGGACATGTTACGATCAATGAAATTGTTAACCCGAATTATTCAAGAAACCAATATGAAGTAATACATATCATATTGTAAATAAAGTAACTTATAAAAAATAAACTGATCCTCGATTTAGAGGACACTAAAAAAAGCTGCGAAATTTGGCCGTGCTCTGCGTTGAATTTAAAAATGCTTGATCAACGTACCAATGTACGTTTCATGCACATTTTTAATCCCGAAAGCTTTCGGGACACGACAAAATTTCTTGGTGAATAATCCGGGTTAATCAGTCAGTTTTTAACCCAGGCCGGAATTTCTTTGCATCAACCGGTTCCACTGAGTATCGTCAGTGTTTTATT
>DATFMK010000604.1:0-2042 GCA_035267005.1 Balneolales bacterium | reverse complement strand
CCGCAATTCACTCCCACCTCAAAATCCGTCCATAAACCGGGTGCAAAATTCAAAGAGCTCTGAATATTTTTCGATTTATTGATAAAATCATCTTACAGATTTTAGGTTAGCTGAACAAATATACAATAGAATCAAAATATTACCCGGATTAGACTAAGGTACGAAACCCATCAAAAAAATTAGCTGAAAAAAGTGTATATTCGCCATGGCTAATCTGCAAAATTATAAGAAAGTGAAAATTCGGATGGACGATATGATATCACAACAATTTTTTGGCTCCAAAATCTTTGCTATGTTTACAATAACTGTAAAATTTATGGACACCAGATACTTGGTTTTTATAGCTGATATCTGCAATTTAGTCTCAGTTGCGATTTGTTGGAGGTATCAAAGGTTTTAAAATGCAACTTCATACCATAAGAAGTTGGGCATAACAAAAATATATGTCATTGCTGTCTCAGAATTCCAAAATGACCTCTCATTTACCCTTCCCATTCACAGTTACCTAAATTAATACGGGGTACCGAAAAATTCGGATCCACCTGAATGTAAGTAGGTTTTTGCTGGGTATCCATGATATGAACATATTTGCCATTTTGTGTAATATTTATTGGTAGGATAGTAAGATTTTCTTTCTGTGATGTCTTATATCCAATGGCTGTTACAATATCATAATCCTTTTCTGAATTTACCTCAATTTCGACATTTGTGCGGAATCCAGTTCCCCTCTTTTGTATACTAACGTCTCCGATAGTTAGTTTTATCTTTGCATTCTCAGTAGTCCATTGGCTAAGAAAATTTTCTACATCAATATCGGCTCTTGCTTGAAAACTTGCCAAAAGATCCTCATAGGTTGCCTGCTTGAATCCTTTTTCCCGATATAATTCTCTTAAACTGGTAAAAAAAGCCTCATCTCCAAGTTTACGACGAAGTTGTTCCCAAACGATAGCTCCATACTTATACATCAAAGCACTTTCCGCATTACTAGTTTTTCTAACGCTCTCCAACGGCTGACCTGCTTCATATCCTTTATTTTCAATGAAGCTTTTTATGAAAGACTTTCGGACCTGTGCACCAGCCTCTACACCTATGACTTGTTCAGCTGCCCATGCTGTTATAAAATTAGCGCCTCCTTCCCCGAACCATTCATATAGTTTTCCTGACCAATGAACATAGAAAAGATTCCAGTTATGATATAATTCATGGCTAAAATCACTGCTGTCCGGTTAACTTTTATATAAACGTTCTAACATATTAAAATAATATATAAAATTTATCATTTTTTATTTTGGAATAAAATTTTCTTCAAATAACCCACTGGAGGGTCAAAAATCTTTGTAACATACTAAAATTTTATATAAATATTAATACTTAGGGCTCCTTTTGCGCCTTGTATTTTTTTTTGAGCTTGCTATGATTTCGCATTGATTTGTCCATGTTTAACCGGACAGCAAACTTCAATCGAAGATATTGCTTTTCTTCCAAGCACGTGACTTAAGCAAGCTTTTACTATGGAACGACTACCCTATGTCTTTGCTCAATTTCTGGCTCTATTGCCGCGGTATGAATTTCAACACATTGTCAACAAATATAAAGGTGACTACCGCACCAAGAAATTTAAATGCTGGCATCAAATGGCCGCCATGATTTTCGCCCACATTCGCCAGGAAGACAGTTTGCGTGACATTGATATGGCGCTCAATTCTCATGCCGGCAAACTTTACCACATCGGCATTGAGCAAAGCCCCAAATCGACTTTGGCTGATGCCAACGAGCGGCGCGACTATCGCATCTATGAAGATTTTGCAAAAGCACTAATGCAACGTGCACGGCGGCAGTATGCTCACACCGAATTAGCCGTTGAGGTCGATAATGCCGTCTATGCTTTAGATGCTTCGACCATCGATTTGACTTTGTCTTTGTTTCCTTGGGCAAAATTTCGTCAAACCAAAGGAGCAATCAAATTGCATGCCATGATCGACTTGAGAGGCAATATACCAGCCTTTCTGACCATTACCGATGGTAAGGTCCATGATGTTAAG
>DATFMK010000603.1:0-4036 GCA_035267005.1 Balneolales bacterium | reverse complement strand
ACGTTGAATAATATCGTCCAATTTTTTCTTATCGATCAATTGCGTTACAGGAATACCGCTTACAGTCGTATAGCGTGGTAGAGGAACCATCGTATCTCCATGTCCACCAAGAATAAGAGCCTGAATATCTTTTGGTGATATGTTTAATTCCATCGATAGGAATGAACGGTAACGAGCAGTATCCAGAATACCGGCCATACCAAGTACTTTATTTTTGGATAGTCCAGTAGCTTCTTTGGCTACATAACACATCACATCGAGCGGATTGGATACGATGATGATGGTTGTCTCCGGTGAGTATTTAACTAATTCTTTGGTTACCTTTTCAACGATTCCAGCATTGGTTGCCAATAAATCGTCACGACTCATACCCGGACGACGGGGAACACCAGCTGTTACGACACAAACATCGGAACCTTTGGTATCCGCATAATCGGTTGTTCCATGTAAAAAAGTGTCAAAACTATGAATGGGAGCAGATTCCCATTGGTCAAGTCCGCGTCCTACAGAAGGATAGAACGTTTTATCATCTTTCTTGATTTCAAGGTCAACCATTACAACTTCTTTAGCAAAATCTTTTTGTGCTACGGATAATGCTACGGTTGAGCCAACATTTCCTCCGGCACCAACTACAGTTACTTTCATAATATTAGTAATATTTTTTGTGTTTTAAATTATAATTAAATTAAGGGGCGTTAATAGTTTATATTTGATCTCTGAAATCCAGACCCCACATTAATTTCGTACGCAAGGTCTCAAAATAACTATGCCCCGGTAGTTCCAGAATATTTATTGTAAAGTCAGATCGTTTAATTTCTATCTCAAACGGATACTGTGTAATTTCACAAATTTCTCCATCATAAGAAAACAGAACTTCGTGGTCTTGTTGTTCCACCCGAATTTTTAAAGTTTTGTCGACGGGCAGAACGAGTGGACGGGTAGTGAGGGTATGTGGATTCACTGGTGTCAATAACATAACACTCGTTTGAGGCATCACAATTGGTCCGTTGGAGGAGAGGTTGTAAGCCGTTGAACCGGTTGGGGTTGCTACAATAAGGCCGTCCGCCCAATATTTATTGATGAACATGTCATCGTAAAGGGCGTCAACGGTAATCATCGATGCGCTTCCCTTTTTTGTAAACAGAAATTCATTTAAAGCATGGTAGACATTTCCGTAACTATCTTTCCCTTTGAGCAGGAACCGAGGATCTTCTTTATAATTGCCAGCTCTCAAGTGATTCAAAGCGGGAATCAGGTCTTTTAATTGGGTATTCGCCATGAAACCCATTCTGCCGCTATTGACTCCTAAAATGGGTTTGCCGGATTTTTTGACAAGCCGGGCTGTCCATAACATCGTTCCGTCACCACCTAACGAAATCACAAAATCGGAATTTTCTACGGCCTCTTCTTCCGATTCACATATTTTATAATGGCTGTAATTTCCATTATTTACGAGAAATTTCAGGCTGTGATTAAAAAGAATAATTACAGCATCCTTCGAATCCGCCCATTTGAGTATTTCTTTAAAAGGTTTTTTTACGGCATATTTATCAGGATTAGCAATGATCGCTAAATTCATTTATGAATATTTATCTAATCTTTTTGAATTAATAATTTGCTGCCCTTTTTATTGAATATTCTCATTTGATGAAACCGTGACTTTATCAAGATTTTGCCACCATGGAAATTGATTCAATACAATATTTTTTACGTCTTGATTGCTGAGGGCATATCTCTTATAAGAAAAACGTAAAAGTTCGTTTGATGATCTTGGATGTGAATCATCCGTATAATAGTTTTGAAGCCGCTCTACATAGAATGAAGTAGCTCTGCTTACTACCGGACTTTTCACCAATAACACATTATAATCCTTATCCAAAGAATCCGAAATCGTTTTTGTGAATTGGAGTCCCATGGGATCTAATGTATATGCAAAAGTAATAGCATTGTTATTTTTATTTCCCTTACCATACTTCAAAAATAAATTATCCTTATTACTGACTTCTTTTCCGGTTGCCTGATATTGTAAATTAACAGTGGAACTTCCCAACCAATTGGCAAAGGTACTAAACGAAAAATCACTCAGGAATGTCAACGCTTCGGAATGGGTGATTCCATATCGATTCATAGGATTAAAGTTGAGTTGAATCGACTCGGTACCCGGATTTTGAAGATTATATTTAGTCTGTATGGATGGTTTTAGCTTCCCGTTATCGATCAATGTATGTATCATGTCAGGCCCCATGGAAGGAATATACTGAATCTGACCCGTTACGAATTGTTTATACAAACGGGTTTCATTTTTAATATTTTCGACTCTGATCTGATCGAGATAGGGAAGTTGTTTCCCTTGTGCATCTTTTTTCCAATAGTTTTTATTTTTATCCAATACGATCAAACTATCGTTTTGCATGGCATCGACCTGAAACGGGCCGCTGCCAACCGGGTTTTGCGCCAGATCTTTGTCATTGAAATTAAGGGCTTCATGAGGATATACCACGGCGTATGGAGAAGCCAGCTTTTGTAGAAAATGAGTATCCTTAACGTCCAGTTCGATTTGTAACGTCGAATCGTTTTGTACAATGATACCAGGTATATCATTCAGCGTTCGTTCCTTTTTGCTAAATATTTGATGATGCTCTTTGAAATAGGCATCAAATCCATGGATAGCCATGAACATATGAGCTGCTTCCGGTGGGACCCTGAGTTCACACATCCGTTGAAACGTTTGTTTCACATCGTTAGCTGTCACTCTTCTTCCCAATCCACTGGTGAAACATTCATTGTCCTGATAATAATCATTAGTTCTTAAATGAAAGGTATACGTAAGGGAATCATCACTGACATTCCAGCTTTTGGCCAAAGCGGGTTGGATATTTCCATTCGGTCCATATGATACCAGTCCTTCATAAATAAGAGTGATTAAACGCTGACTTGCATTATTCAAAGCGAACAATGGATCCAGGCTCACAATGTTATTCAGTTCACCGTAATTTAAAACCTGTTCGTTTTCATTCGTTGTGTCGGAAGGGGTATACGGCTGATTTTCAGCGGCAACGGTCGGCGTTTGTTTGACGACTACCGTTTCCGTTTTTTGGCTGCAGGAAACGACGAAAAACAGCAGGGCTACAGGAAAAAAAACATTAATTACTTTTTTCATCTGAACATATTTAAGGTTCATGAAAGATCAATATGTTTTATAAATGAAACCATCTGAAATAATTATATTAGGCTTCAGACATCTATAACAAACAGAAATAGGTAATAAATCCTTATAAGGCAAAAAACTGCATTATTTATAAATGTCTATTTAAGAATATAATGGTTGAAAACGAATAGTCTACATTATGTATTATTATTTTTTTAATTTTAGTCCTTTTATTCCTTCTACCGATTTTTTACTGAGGAGGTTTGTCTCATAACTTCTCACTCTGCCATTCTTCTCCCGATGGTTCTCGATAGCGATTTCAATCAATTTTTCTAATAACTTAGGAAATTCATAGCTCGATTTATCCCAAAGGTAAAATGAAAAAGAGCCCGGAATCGTATTGATCTCGTTAAAATATATTTCCTTCGTTTCTTCATTCACCAAAAAATCGAGACGGGCAACTCCTGATGCTTCAAGCGTTTGGAAAATTTCTACGGACAGATTTTGGATTTTATGCGTAAGTTCATCCGAAATCGGAGCTGGTATGATACGATCTGCCGATGCCATACCTTTCCCATCGCCACTCAGGTATTTATCCTCAAACGTTAATAATTCTGTATTACCTTTGGGCTGTTCGCAAACACTGGCATTTGCTTCCCGGAAATTTCCTAATACGGAACAATTAATTTCTTTTACAGGAATAATCGCTTTTTCAACAATTAGCTTAACATCATAACGAAAAGCCGTTTCTATAGCTTCGATCGTACTTTCTTCATCTTTACCCTGAATCACTCCAATCGAACTTCCCAGCCGGTCCGGTTTTACAAAAACGGGATAGGACAAATTCCCCACTTTTTTGAGGATTTCTGATTGATGCTGTTCCCATTC
>DATFMK010000602.1:0-5223 GCA_035267005.1 Balneolales bacterium | reverse complement strand
TACAATAAATTTTTATGGGGATTTTTCTGTGGACCAATAACCGGCATCATCGGTGCCAATTGGCTTCCGAATTCATTGATGAAATAATGCAGTTTTTTGATTTGATAATAAGATGGTGCCAGTTCCCCGGTTTCTTTGATCGCCGTTTGAAAATCGTAGGAAATGATCGGATAACTATTCCAATAACCAGTCTGACTCCTGTTCTCTTCCATCGTACTCAATTCACCAACCGGATTGGAACCGCCGGCAAACATGTAATAACCGATCATATTCGCTCCGGAACCCAATTTGGAAAGAGCAATCGTCAGTCCGTCTATCGGACTAAATACCGGACGGCGATGATAGGTAATCTCATTTCCGAGCCCCAATTCGACCGTGAAATACGGATAAATTTTAGTATCAGGATGATATCCCTTTCTTCGTGCACCTTGATAAATATTTCCACTGCTCCTGGAATCTTCAAAAACAAAACTGGAACTATTCGTGATTTTTTTTAGATTCGGATTCCACGGAGCACCCGGATAACCGCCCCAAAGCGGGATCACCTGATCTTTGGGAATCGATGCATTTCCCCAGCCGGTCACCGCATAATAAGGAGCATTCATTCCGTCCTGAATCGCCGTTTTTTTCAGCCATTCGATGTATTTTTCGCCTCCTTTACCACCGGAATATTCATTTTCCAATTGAATCCCGATTACGGGTCCGCCGTCTTTATACAATAATCCTTTCATCTGCATGGAAATCTGTTTGAAATATTCACGGACATATTGTTGAAAAACCGGATCGTTGGAACGCGGCCGGATATATTTTTTCTTCAATAACCAATCGGGAAAACCGCCGTTGCGCACTTCACCGTGACTCCACGGACCAATTCGTGCAAAAACATACAAACCATCTTTTTTACATAATTTCAGAAAAGCCCGGAAATTTTCATTACCCGACCAGTTGAACTGTCCTTCAATTTCTTCATGATGAATCCAGAAAACATAGGTGGAAATGACCTGAATACCGGCAGCTTTCATTTTAAGGAGAATATCCTGCCATTTTTTTCTCGGAACACGGGAAAAATGCATCTCCCCCATCACCGGTAACATTGGTTTCCCGCCCATCGTCATGTACAGATTATTAATCTTGATCTGTTTCCCGGCCGGACCCGGATTCCCCATATTGAACGGATATGATATTTTGGGTTCTTTTACTTTCGAGGCATCGATAGAAATCGTCTGTTGTGCCCAAGTCGATTGCGTATAAGAAAATGCCAGGCAGATAATTAGAAAAAGGTATTTCTTCATTTGTGAATTTGATATAGAATTTTAAACTGTATAGTTTTTTCAACGTACATAAGACCTCTCACCCAAAAAGCGGGTTCGAGATGACGATATCAAATAATTATTACAAACATCTGCATAATCAACAACCTATTAGCGCCATTTCGAACGGAGTGAGAAATCTTCAAAGTGAGATCTTAATATCAAAATATTGTTATAATGAATCATTATTTATTCCGATCTCACAAATTTTATGAAAGGATACAATAATTCGTTTATGTTTTAAATGATAACCAATTCAATAAAAAGGCCACTTCAGAAAATTATCCTGAAATGGCCTTTTTTGATGATAAATTAGTTTATCAATATCCGTTATTTTGCTTGATTTTCGTATTCGTCTGCAATTCAGATTGTGGAATTGGCAAGTATTCATGCTTTCCGGCAACAAAATTTTGTCCGCCTAATTGATCATGTGCCACAAGCACTTGTTTAATGGTCATGGACTTGTCAATGTTTCCGCCCCAACGAACCAAATCATACCAGCGGCTTCCTTCATCAGCTAACTCGCAGATACGCTGATGCTGGATTTCCTTCATCAAATCCGATTTTGAAATACTTGATGACAAATTAGATAAATTTGCCCGGTTACGAACTTTATTTACGAAACCAACGGCACTTGAAGTTTTTCCCAGGTTATTAAGTGCTTCAGCATGCATTAACAAAATATCGGCAAAGCGAAGAATCCGCCAGTTTTTTCCGGAGTAATCACTTAATACTTCATTGTTTTCTGCTCCACTGTATTTACGCCAAATCATCGCATCCATGTTGCTGCTCATCAGGTCGGACCAATTCTTGCCATATATTTTTAGTGGAGAACCTTTCCACCCGATTGTTGCATACAGTCTTGGATCTGATTCGTTATTTGTCGTTTTTTCTTTCGACATTTCATTGAACACAAATTGATTCGGAAATTCTTCATACCAGCCACCTGCTTGCGAAGGTGCTTCTTCATAATTCCTCGGGCTTTTCAGTGTCTGCCCTTTGTAGGGATTGGTTGAATATTGAACTTCCAAAAGGGATTCTTCACTATTATCATTCGATTCAAGAAATACATCAGCAAAATTGGGAAGTAATGCATAGGTTCCCGAATTGATAATTTGCTCAAAAGTATTCACTGCGTCTTGCCATTTTCCTTGATACAAATACGATTTTCCCAGGAACCCAAGTGCGGCTCCCTTCGTAACACGACCTAAATTCGCCGCATCATATGAAGTCGGCAATACTGCGGCAGCGTCCTTGAGATCTTTGATTATTTGGCTCCATGCCTGATCAGGAGTTGATTGGGGAACCGAGTACTCACTATTATCTTTGGGTACTGTAAGTATGATCGGGATATTTTTGAAGTTATTCAGTAAATCAAAATAGAAATAGGCTCGCAAAAATTTGGCTTCTCCAACCAGTCTATTCATCGTTGCGGTATCTGATGATTTAATATTCGGAATATTTTGTATGGCCTGATTAGCGTAAAAAATTCCCGTATAGTTTGTAGACCAGTTACCCGATGCTGTCCCATTCGATGCAACAAGCGTAAAACTGGCCATCGACCACCAATCGGAAACATCGTGGGTAATTCCGATTAAATCACCTCGATATAAACTGGGTACGATCCGGTCGTACCAGTTATTAGCAGACGCCCATCCGGCCTGACCTAAGAAGTTTTGATAAATAGCAGTTACGTTTGCTTCGGCATCGCTTGAATTCTGCCAAAAATTACTAGGAGTTACCGAATTCGGATTATTTTGATTCAGGATGTTCGAACAACCCGTAAAAAATGCAGCTCCTCCAAACAAACTTGTTCCCAAAACTTTTAAAAAATCTTTTCTATCCATAATTATGACCTGTTATAAATTAGAAATTTAACGTTGCGCCTGCGGTTATGGTTCGGGCAAGTGGATACAAAGCCTGATCTACCCCTCTGTTTAATAAACCGTCTCCCGTATAACTCGGATCGTAACCCGTATATGGGGAAATTGTAAATAAGTTATTGGCATTTACATAAATACGCAGTTTAGATACACCCACTCTATTCAATAAATCAGCGGGTAACGTATATCCGATCTGAACGGTTTTAAATCTCAAATAAGATCCATTTTGTAAAAAGCGCGTTGAAGGATAGGAGTTGTGATTGGGATCATTCCAGGTTAAACGAGGCACATCCGTGTTTGTGTTACTCGGTGTCCAGGCATCTAACAATCTGGTATTGAAATTATATTGATCAGTTCCTCGCATACCTTCCCATAAATTGGCGTTATATATCTTATTACCGTAAGTGCCTTGCAGGAATAAAGTGAAATCGAAGTTTTTATACGATGCGTTGAAGTTTACTCCATAGCTGAATTGTGGAAAGGGACTCCCGCTATAAGCGACATCGGATGAATTGATCACTCCGTCTCCGTTAACATCGAGGTATCGTATATCGCCCGGTTTGGCATTGGGCTGGAGCACTTGGCCATTTTTGCCTTTCCAGTTGTCGATTTCCTGCTGATTTTGGAAAATACCGTCAGCTTGCAATAAGTAAAAAGCACCTAACGGAAGTCCGACTTTGGCGACTGATACCGGTAATGAATACCGTAAACCTGATCCATAGATAATTTGTCCGGCATAACCAAGCTTCAGAACCTTATTTCTGATGGTTGAAAAATTTCCGGTTACAGAATATTTGAAGCCACTGCCAGACTTAGGGGAGTTATAGGTTAAGTTGAATTCAACCCCCTGATTTTGAAATTCACCGGTATTCACAAGTGGATTCGAGCTGGTTCCGGTCGAAGGCGGAATGGGAACATTCATTAATACATTCGTTGTTTTATCGAAGTAATAATCACCTGTAAAGTCGAAATTATTGAGGAATGTGATATCAACACCGATATCAGTATCTTTTGTCGTTTCCCATTTTACGTTCTGGTTGGCAAAACTTTCTTCGGCCGCACCTGTCAGGAAACTTCCACCGATCAAATAACCAAGATATGGAGTATAAGTTACCGTCGGAATATAAGCATAATCGTTGGTTGGTTGATTACCTAAAACCCCATAACTGGCTCTTATTTTGAAATTCTGTATATAGTTTTGTAGCGGTTTAAAAAACGACTCGCTACTTAATCTCCATGCAACCGAAGCCGATGGAAATACTCCGTAACGATTAGTCGGTCCAAACCGGGAAGAACCATCACGACGTATGTTAGCAGTCAGATAATATTTATTATTATAGGAATACATCAGTCGTCCCAACATCGAAACCATCGCCCACTTATAATCATTACCTGAAGCATTTATGGAGTAACCGGTGCTTGCACTAAGTACATAAAGGGAATTATTTGGGAAACCTTCCATATACCCGGTAGTATTCCGGTAATGATCTTCTTCAGCGGTATAACCGACCATAATATTCACTTTGTGGAATCCGAATTGTTGGTTGTAATTCAGTGTATTTTCAATCAACCAATGATGTTCCCTTGAGCGATTCTCGTTAAGTGAGGCACGAATATTTTGCCGTTCCGTAGACATGTAATACGTCGGAGTATAGGAAGGATAATAATCGTTCGAAACACTGTAACCAGCATTTATTTTATAATTTAGATGTTTTAAAAACTGGTATTGTGCATTGACATCGAAATGCATGTTATTATTATGTCCTTCATTATCTTCTAAGGTAGCCAATCCGATCGGGTTTCTGGGTTGTGTGTTGATCCATGATGGAGCTCCACCAAAGCCGCCGTCATTATTCTTATCGTGAATAGGCATAAAAGGCAATGCCGAATACACTGTCATAATAACCGGCATATCACCACCACCGGGAACATACCGTGTATTTTCATCCATCCATGATAAGGTTTCATTAAATTTGAAAGCCCCTGCAACCTGATGTCCGTTATAATGTAGTAGAGCCTTCCGATACCAC
>DATFMK010000601.1:0-2154 GCA_035267005.1 Balneolales bacterium | reverse complement strand
CGAATAATCTAATTTGACAGCTACTTTTATTAAGTAAATAGATTTTAAGCTTAAACGAACCTCACGTTAAATAAGTCCATATTCATACCTATCATTAAATCGAACTCACGTTATTTATTCTAAAGCTGATGCCACATTTTGTGATCTATTACTGAATAGAGATTTTCATATGCGGTACCCGTGCTTATCCCCAAAAAAAGGGACATGCCATGGCATGTCCCTGCAATGAATTAAATAAATTGAAATGTTCTGTTTGGTTATTGAATCGTGTCGTTTAACTGATTCATGGCCTGATGCATCAATAAACGTTGTCCCGTCATTTTGGGCACTTTTTTCAGCATCATGGGTAATTCTTTGTGAAATTTCTCGAGCTCATTGTAAGCACTCGAGGGATTCAACTCGATCCTTCTGCCGGTTTGATATAGTTTTATCAAGGTATCCGGAGCCCATAAATTGCCATGATAATGGTTAAATAGCCAGTTGTTTTTGCTGAGCCGTTCCAATCGATGCACAGCCGTTTGTATCCGGGAAGTATTTCCTCTCATGCCATTTAACAACTTTGAATGAATATCGTGATCAAAACGAACCTCCACTTTAGTAGTCCGGTGAACCGATTCTTCGGGAACCCGAATGACCGTAGTAAATTTCATACCATCATACCACCAACCGGTTTGTTTGTGATTGTCGGTGAAATTAATCTTTCGACCGTTAACCCGTACAGAAGCTGCCGGCCAGGAATCGACGATTTGAACCAGGTAGGATCGTTTTTCACGCATTCCGTCATATTTCCCTTTAGCCGGATCAATCGTTAATTCCAGTGTTTTATTATCAGGTTCCATGTGATGAATCGTTGTCCAGGCATCTTTACCTTTTTCGTAACTTTGCCTGTCCCCTTCATCTTCATAAAGACGCGCTGTAGCCGTGTCGCCCGGAAAAACGGTCAATTCAAGCGGATCGGGTGTCGCTTCATGCTTACCGATTGTTTCATGCGTTTGTCTTGGAATAACGGCTCCCTCTCTTACATAAACGGGAATCTCGTCAATCTGGAATTTTCGATTATAAACGTGTCCGCCTTTTAATTTTGTACCGGTATACCATTCCACCCAGTTACCTTTCGGCAGCCATACTTTCACATCAGACAACAAACTGTCTTTTTTCATGGGTGCGGTAACCGGACGCACGATCATATCATCACCAAACTTATATTCATCCTTAAAATCGTATGCTTCCGGATTATTGGGATGACTGTAGTACATCGGACGCATGATCGAAATACCCGTGTCATAAGCCTCACGCGACATGGTGTAAATGTAGGGGATAAGTGAATAACGCATTAAATACGTTTGTCGCATGGCCCGTGCATATTTATAGGGATAGGCCCAGATCCGACGTTCACCATCCGGATTTTTGGTTACGTGTGTTCTTAAAATCGGACTAAAGGCTCCCCACTCGACCCAACGTGTAAATAACTCGCCGTTTTCGGGTCCCGGCATGTGACCACCAATATCATGACTCCAATATCCATAACACACATTTGAGGCCGTTGCGGTAAAATAAGGCTGAAACTTCAACGATTTCCAGGTATTGATCACATCTCCTGAAAACCCGATCTCATACCGGTGATTTCCAAGTCCGCCCCAGCGGTGATAGATTAACGGTCGTTTCTTCCCTTCTCGCTCCATATGTGTGTAAAAGACATAATTAAGCCACCAGGTTGGCGTTACACCCGGTATTTTGGTGGTACTCCATTGCTGCCAGTCGAGCCACCAAAAATCGACACCTTGTTTTTCAAAAGGATCAATGACATACTTAAAATAATTATTGGCGAATTTCTTGTTTGTAATATTAAAAGGAATATACTTTTTGGATGCCGGATTTACGCCCATTGCCTTTGCCATTCGTTTATATGGTTCTTCATAAGGCTGTATACCGGATGCAGGGTGAAGGTTCAAAGTTACTTTTAATCCTTCTTTTTTCGTCCAGTCCAGAAATTTTTTAGGATTGGGGAAATACGTCGGACTCCAGGTATATCCGGTCCATCCTTTTGGCTGACCAGCCTGATCCAGTTTTGGATTGGTCCAGTCGAGTCCCCATGTTCGGTGCCAGTCCATGTCAATCACCAAAACATTAATCGGTACTTCGTGTGTATGAAAT